>NZ_JBWQOJ010000048.1:0-21934 GCF_056591795.1 Maritimimonas sp. 2210JD6-3
GTAGATTAGATTATAAAAACCGAATAGCAGGAATAGGAGGTATGCTAAACATGTCTGGTAATTTTAAAAAAGATATGAAGTATATAGAAAATTTTTATGAAAATTCAAACCCTAAACATCCTGAGCGTTATAATACTAAGATTTTTTAAAACATTTCGGTAGTCGCATTAATTGTCAATTCCTCGTTATTCATTATAATTTTTGCCAAACTTTTTGTTTTCGGTATTTCATAGGAAAGATTTTACAGCATCTAGAAAAATATCAACAACTACAGTATCTACTCATTATAACGTTCTTTTTGTAAAAGTTTATCTGTTTGATGTACATTATGCAATAAGAACTTAAAGTATCAATATCTACATATTCATTTTTTCATTTTAGCTATTTGATAAGTTGTTTTTCAATATGCTGAATTATATTTTTTTTATCTTGAAGATAATCAAACCATTTAATTTCTTTATTTTTTCGAAACCAGGTGCCTTGACGTTTAGCAAAGCGACGTGTATTTTTTTTAACCTCAGAAATGGCAAAGTCTAAATCGCAGGTATTTTCAAAATAAGTAAATAATTCTTTGTAGCCTACTGTTTGTAAAGCATTTAGATGCTTGTGTTTAAATAGTTTTTTTGCTTCTTCTAACAAGCCTTCTCGTATCATCATATCAACACGTTGATTGATTCTTTTATACACTATTTCTCTATCTGCTGTCAATCCAATGATGATTGAGGTAAAATTTCTCTTAGAGGCTTTATCTGTTAAAAAGAAAGCATACGGTTTGTTTGTGCCAATACAAATCTCTAAGGCTCTTATAACGCGTTGATGATTCTCTATATCTATCTTCTCGTAAGTCTTTCTATCTAGTTTTTTAAGTTTTTTTTGTAATGATACAATTCCCTCTGAAGCAAGTTCTTCTTTCAAGCTTTCTCTTATTTTAGGGTCAATATCAGGAAAATGGTCTAATCCTTTTACAACAGCATCTACGTATAATCCGCTACCTCCAACCATCACAACGATATTCTGCTTTTTAAATAGTACATCTAATTTACTAATTGCATCTTTTTCAAACTGACCTACGCTGTAATCCTCAAATATTGAACGATCTTGAATAAAGTGATGCGGTACTTGTGCGAGTTCTTCTTTACTAGGAACGGCTGTGCCAATAGCCATCTCTCTATAAAACTGTCGAGAGTCACAAGAAATAATTTCAGTATTAAAATGTTTTGCAATAGCGATACTTAAGGCAGTTTTTCCTATAGCAGTAGGACCAACAATGGTGATTAAGTAATTTGACATTAATTTAATTTATGCCCACAATGATAACAGAATTCAGCATTATCTCGATGCTTACCAAACGAACAGCTAGGGCAACTTTGCGTATTTGTATGTACTTCTTTGTGTTTGGTATATTCGGCGGTTACAATTCCTGTGGGTATTGCAATAATTCCATACCCTAAAATCATAATCATAGAGGCTATAAACTGCCCTAATGCAGTTACGGGAGCGATGTCTCCATAACCTACCGTAGTTAATGTTACAACTGCCCAATATACACTTCTTGGGATACTTGTAAAACCACTATCTGCACCACCTTCTATTAGATACATAATGGTACCTAAGATGATGCAAAGAATAACTACAAAAAATAAGAATACAGATATTTTTGCCCTGCTATTGCGTAATGCTACTAGTAAGCGATTTGATTCACCTATATATCTCGCCAATTTTAAAATTCTAAATATTCTTAACAATCGTAGTGCTCGCAAAGCAGCTAGGGCATGTGTACCTACAAACAAAAGAGATAAATATTTAGGAATAGTTGATAATAAATCTATTATTCCATAAAAACTAAAAATATATTTAGTTGGTTTTTTAACAGATATTATACGTGCTATATATTCAATAGTAAAAAGAATAGTAATGACCCATTCGGCAACATTTAAAAAATTATGATATTTATTATCAAACTCTTCAACCGTTTCTAACATTACAAAAACAATACTGGCAAGTATGGCAATTAATAATATAATATCAAATAATTTACCTGCTGGTGTATCGGCTTCGTAAATTATTTCATGAAGTTTATTTCTCCAGTTTTTAGTATTGTTTTGGATATTCAAAAAGTGTAGGTTTTTATCAAAAGTATGAAAAACGTGAGATAGTTTAAAATTCTACGAGTTTTAGCTTTTTATTTCTTCGTAGAAATGATTTTATAATATGCTGTACATCACGATTGTTTTGCATGGGTGTTATTAATGATTTTAGAATTTCAATATTATTCAATTGAAAATTTAAATTAAAATAGCCAATACCCTTAAAAATTCCGTTTTCAATTAAAATTGCACTGCGTTCATCATAATCTCTACCAGTATCGATCACAACAAAACTCTTACTTTCAAAACTATTGTTTGCTATTAACGATAAAACACGATCATTGTATTTTTGATTGCTTTCCTCATCAATACATGCTCCATAACATTGATCTATGGTATAGTTAAAACAATTTTTCTTAGTAGCGTAGAGTCCTGTTAATTTTTGACATAATTCATACTTTTCAACCATTTTAAACATAAAACTTTTACCACTTTGTTTATTGCTGAATGTGGTAATCGCTTTTTTTCTACCATCGGCTTTATCTATTTTTAAATTGATATAACCGTTATCATCGGTAAAGTTGTATAAAGCGTGTGTGAACATAGTTCTTCGCTGAGCCTTGTTAAATACAGGTTTATTACGCTTTATTTCTTCACTTTCTTTAAGCAGCGCTACAAGTTCGCTTCCTGTTAATTCGTAGGTCACAGCTGCAACCAATGTTTGAATTTTCTTAGACTTGTGAGTTGTACTAGTAAAATGCTGATTGATTCTTTTTCTAATATTCTTACTCTTGCCGATATAGATAATTTCACCATTCGCTTTATGCATATAATAGATACCTGTAGCTGAAGGTAATTCTTCTAAAATATTAAGCAACTTAGCATCCATGTGATTTCTGGGAATATCTCGAATAGACTTCTTTAGAATTGTTTTAGAAGTATCTTTATCGAGTAATAACTTAAAAAGCTTCGTTGTAGCAATGGCATCTCCATTTGCTCTATGTCTGTCGGAAACAGGTATGCCTAAAGAACGACATAATTTTCCAAGACTATAAGAAGCCAAACCTGGTATTAATTTTTTACTCAACTCAACTGTGCAGAGGGTCTGCCGTTCAAAGTCAAATCCTAAACGTCTAAATTCTGTTCGTAATATTCTGTAATCAAAATTGGCGTTATGCGCAACAATGGTGCTATCTGAAGTAATTTCTACAATACGTTTAGCCACTTCATAGAATTTTGGAGCATTGCGCAGCATATTACTATCAATACCTGTAAGGTTTACGACAAAGGGTTGTATTTTACGCTCAGGGTTTACTAAGCTTATAAAGCTATCTACCACCTGATGTCCATCAAATTTATGAATAGCAATTTCTGTAATACCTTCTTCATTGTATTTTCCGCCAGTGGTTTCTATGTCGAGAATAGTGTACACTATGCCTTAATCAATTTTTAGGCGTTCATTTCTGTTGGCCAATTCCCAAGCTGTATAAAAAATTAATTGTGTTCGCTTTTGTAATAAGTCATAGCGTATTTTATCTGCAGTATCAGATGGTTGATGATAATCTTTATGTACACCGTTGAAATAAAAGATAATCGGAATACCATTTTTTGCAAAGTTGTAATGATCAGAACGGTAATAGAATCTATTAGGGTCATCCTCATCATTATACGTGTAATCAAGAGAAAGTTTTACAGTTTCTTTATTTGCTTTTTCTGAAATCTCATGCAATTCTGTACTAATCTTATCAGAACCAATTAAATATACAAATTCAGGATTTTCTTTATGTCGTTTATCGACGCGACCAACCATATCAATATTTAAATTGGCTATGGTGTTTTCTAAAGAAAAAACAGGATGTTCTGTATAATATTTAGAACCAAATAGGCCTATTTCTTCACCAGTTACATGTAAAAAAACAAGAGAACGTTTGGGTGAACTACCGTGTTTAACTGCTTCTCTAAAAGCTTCAGCAATTTCCATAACTGCTGAAGTGCCAGAGGCATCATCGTCAGCACCATTGTAGATTTTATCTTTTCTAGAGCCTACATGGTCGTAATGTGCAGAAAGTACAATGTATTCGTCTGGTTTTTCTGAACCTTTTATAAAGGCAATGACATTTTCAGAATCATTTTTTGTGCTTCCTCTAAAGTAATCTTTAGGTATATATTGAAAATAGCTAGTATCAATAGCGGAAGAAATCGCTCTTTTTTTATAAAAATCTGCAATATAGTTGGCGGCTATTTTTTGCCCTTCTTCACCTGTTTTTCTTCCATTAAATTCATCACTTGCTAATTTATATACTAATTTCTTAAGATCTTCTTGTGTAATCGTCTCAGCATAAATTTCTGCTTTTGTTTTAGTACTATCGATAAGCTTGTTGTTTTCTTTGTTTTTTGCTGTATCTGTTGTACTAGCTTTACAAGAAAGAGTATTGGTAAGCATCAGGAATAAGAAGAAATACTTCATTTAATATTTTTTTAAATCAAACTCTAAAAATACTACGAATTTATGATGAATTGTTTTGTTTTAACATCAAATTTAACCAAGGTAGAATCAAATAAATTATGTAGTTGATTGTCAGATATTAAAGCTTCTGTATTACCAGAGATAAAATTATTTTCTTTTAATAACCATAAAGTATCTGCTGTTTGCAGCGCTAGTTGTATTTCGTGTGTAGAAATGATGATCGTTTTTTTGAACTCTTTTACTAATCTTTTCAAAAGATTAAATACTTCAATTTTATGATGTATATCAAGGTGTGCAGTTGGTTCATCTAGAATAATAATCTCAGTGTTTTGTGCTAGTGCGCGGGCAATCATTACTTTTTGTAGTTGCCCGTCGCTTAGTGCATCACATCTCTTATGTATTAATGCATTAATACTTGTACTCTCAATTGCATTATGTATTTGTGTATGATCTTCTGTTGTTAAACTACCTAACCAATTTGTGTAAGGTTGTCGCCCTAGAGCTATGAGTTCATAAACAGTTAAATTATTTTCTGGGATTCTTTCAGTGAGTACTAAGCTAATTTTTTGAGCTAATTTTAAAGGAGAAATTGTATCTATAGAAGTTGTATCAATTTCTATAGTTCCACTTATTTTTGGCTGTACTTTTGATAGCGTTCTTAATAAAGTAGATTTGCCAATTCCGTTTTTACCAAGCAAACAGACCAATGTTCCAGGTGCTAACTTAAAAGTAATATTTGAAGCAACAATATTTTGCTTCTTTTTGAAATAATAACCTATTGATAAGTTGTTTGTTTTTAATATGATATGTTTATCTATTTGATTCAAAAAATTAATAAATTATTTTTCTTTTTCTTACTAATAACCAAATGACTACAGGTGCTCCAAAAATAGAGGTTATGGCATTAATTGGTAAGGTATATTCGCTGTTAGGTACTTGTGCTATGGTATCGGCTAATAACATACTCAAAGCACCAATAATGGCTACAGCAGGAATCAATATTTTATGGTTAGAAGTTTTAAATACTAATTTGGTTAAATGCGGAACTGCCAAGCCAACAAAAGCAATTGGGCCAGAAAAAGCAGTTATGATGCCTGTGAGTAATCCTGTTGCAATTAATGTGATCATTCTCGTTTTTTTTAGGTTTATACCCAAGCTTTGAGCATAATTTTCACCTAATAATAAGCTATTGAGTGGTTTAATAATAAAAATGATCATAATCATAGCAATCAGATATATAGAAAAGAACAGTATAAGTTCTTGCCATGATAGGTTTCCTAAATTGCCAAAGCCCCAAAAAATATATTGCTGAAGCTGTTCAGCACTGCTAAAATAACTTAATACGCTTATAATGGCAGCCGAAAGACTACCAAACATAAGTCCGATAATTAATATTGACATCGTATTTTTTAGCTTTCTAGATACAATCATCACGGCTGAAAGTACTAAAAATGCACCTAAACTAGCAGCTACTACCAATCCTATGTTAGAAAAGGCAAGTGCCGCCATGCTTCCGCCTACGAGCGAGATTCCTAAAATTAAAATGGCAACGCCTAAACTAGCTCCAGAGCTTATTCCTAACACAAAAGGACCTGCAAGCGGGTTTCGAAATAAGGTTTGCATTAATAAACCCGATACCGATAAGCCAGACCCGACTAAAGTTGCTGTAAAAGATTTTGGTAATCGATAATTTGTAACAATATAGCTTTCTGAGTTACCTAAAATAGTTTTAAACACTGTTTTAATAGGAATATGTACAGAGCCTAAACTAATATTTACAAACCAACTTATTACTAAGCAAATGCTTAGAATGATAAAGGTATTTGTATAATTTTTAGAAGTACTCAATTAGTCTGTTAGTTTTTCTAAATAAAAAGGTTGATAATTGGGTAGAAGTTCGGGATGTGCTATTCTAATAATGTCTTTTAAAACAATATGAGGCTCTAAAGGAGCTTTTTCATAATAAATAACACCTCCGTTTTGGCCTTTTTTAAGGCCAAAAGTATAAATAGTTTTGTTTTTAAAGGCATCAAACTGTGTGTAATGATGATTGGCTTTTTGTAGTTGATTAAAGCTGGTATAATGACCAGGAGCAATCCATATGTCAGCATGTTTTGCTTTGTCAAAAACAGCTTCAAAACTTAACTGTAAACTGCCCGTTCCTTTGGTGTTTAACCAAAGATAATTAAGGTTTGCATCTTTTAAGAATTGCGCTACAAAGCTTTCACCTGCTGGTAAACTCCATACATCATTAAATTGAACTCCAGATAGTATGGTTGGTTTTTGTGTTGCCTTTTTTGCGATTACTTTAGCTTTATTGTAAGCTGCTACAATATTTTCAAAAATACTATCCGCTTCTTTTTCTTTATTAAATAAGATTCCAAAGAATTTTATCCACTCTGCACGACCTAACGGTGTGGTTTCTAACCAATCTCCGTTTAAAACTACAGGGATATTTGCTTTTTCAATATTGCTAAACATTTTGTTATTGCTGCTCATGGCGAATCCAATAACCGCCTCAGGGTTTAACTCTAGTAAAACTTCGGTGTTGATACTTTCTTCTTTACCTAACTCACGAATCATTCCTTTTTGGATTCTAGCATACGTTTTTTCTGAAGATATATATTTTAAATTAGGAAATCCAATTAAGCTATTTTCAACATGTAATGCTTCCAACATTGGTATATGTGTTGTAGAGGTTACCACTACAGTTTCAATCGGTACCCGTATAATTTTTTTATTAATTAATGCTTTTGGAATTTCCTTTTCTTTTGAAATAAGATAAAATTCATGAGGCGCTACAGCATCAGGAAAAGGAGAGTTGATAATAAGTTTAGTGTAATTTCTATCTTTTTGAATTTGAAAACCTTGAGCATAACTTGTTAAAGTTTTTTCTGGCACCGCAGTTGTTTTCTTTTTTACCTGTTTACAGCTTATCAGAAAGACAAGAAAAAAGAAAAAAGAGAAAAGAATTTTGTTGAATTGCATCAAGTATAATTTTCAGCAAAAGTATCAATTTTTATATCAATCTATTTCATTACTTTTGCCACGATTTTGGTTTGATACCTGTAAAACATGTATCGATTAAAAGGGAATTAGGTGAGTTGATGTAAGAATTTTGCTGTAAGAGTTATGATTGTTGATTTAAATATCGTTTAAGAGTATGCAATCTAATCTCTGTAATCTAAATATCTAAAGTCTTCAATTCCTAAACTGTCCCCGCAACTGTAAGCTTAGCTTCTTTTTTAGAAGTGCTTAACAATAACTTCATGTCACTGGAATCTTCTGGGAAGGCATTTGTTAAGACGTAAGTCAGGAGACCTGCCAATAGTATAAGTAATCAAAGCTTTCGGAGGAAGAGTAACGATTCATGATTCACTCATGCATCCTATTTTCTTGCTGATAGCCATTTTTTAATCATTTCCGTGTAAAATAAAAGCGGATCAAACTTTTAATAAGATGAAAAAAAGGTTATTGCTAGTAGGTGCATTGCTAACATTAAGTTTAGTAAATGCGCAGCGACAACAAGATTCAACTAATGTTGAACAACTAGATGAAGTAGTATTAACAGATTCTCGATTTAAATTAAAAAGAGAAAATTCTGGTAAAACAATTATTAAAATTTCTAAAAAAGAAATTGAGAGAAGTCAAGGTCAAACAGTTGCCCAAATTATCAATGCAAAGTCAGGGATTACGATTAACGGAAGTCTTGGTAATGCAGGTCAAAATTTAAGTACTTTTTTTAGAGGAGGCCAAAATAGGCAAGTACTTGTATTAATAGATGGTATAGCAGTTAGCGACCCATCGCAAATTGAAAATAATTATGATTTACAATTATTATCTACAGATCAAATAGAATCAATCGAAATTTTAAAGGGTGCTTCAAGTGCTCTTTACGGTAACAGAGCTTCGACGGCTATTATCAACATTACGTTAAAAAAAGCTTCTAAAAGACCTGTCAAAGCAAGTTTAGGAATGCATATAGGTACCAATAATTCGCAAGATGATTCTAGAGTAGATTTGGTAGATTTTATAAGCACAATAGGCATCAATGGTACTATAGGTAAGTTTAGTTATTTAACGAATTTTAGCAGTAAAAACACCAATGGACTTTCTGCTGCGAATACACCAAATAGTACTATTAAAAATGAGAGCGATCGATTTGCAAAAGTCAGTACAAATGTTAAACTAGGGTATAGAGCCTCAAATAAATTTGATGTGACCTTCTTCGGAAATTATGATAAGTACACCGCTGAGTTTGATGATGGTTTTTCTTTTATAGATCAAGAGAATACCTCTGAGAATGAACAATATCGCTTCGGGTTAGGGGCTAACTATAATTACCCTAACGGAAGCATTCATGTAAACACTGCGATTAATAATATAGATAGAGAGTTTGATTTTGAATTGTTTACTGGTTCAATTTCAGAAGGAAAATCGTATCTAATTGATGCTTACAACAAATATAAGTTTAGTAATCAATTTTATACTATTGTTGGATTAAATTATGTTGAAAATGAGATAAATACATTTAATGTGCCTTTTGGAGAAACAAATTTTGCACCAGCAATTACTGCTGATATTGCAAACGACCAAATCGTAGATCCTTATGTAAATGTAACGTATTTATCTGATTTCGGCTTGAATATAAATGCAGGAGCGCGCTTGAATAATCATAGCGAATATGGTAGTAATTTTGTGTACAATATAAATCCGTCTTATGTATTCAAACTAAATAATAACAATCGCTTAAAAATTATTTCATCGTATAGTACGGCATATATTACGCCTTCGTTGTTTCAATTATTTTCACCAAGTTTTGGTAATGCTAATTTAAAAGCACAAGAAGATGCTACTATAGAGGCAGGATTAGTATTAAATTTAGGAAAGAAGTTATCAATAAGTACTGTGTATTTTAATAGAGATCAACAAAATGTTATTGAGTTTATAACACTAGATCTGGCAACTTTTGAAGCTGAATATCAAAATACTTCGGATGAATTTAAGGTAAACGGAGTAGAAGTAGAAGTAACGTCTGAATTAATAAAGGGTTTGAATTTTGATGCTAATTATACTTTTACAGAAAGAAAAGACGGTGTTATATTTAGAGCACCAAAACATAAAGCGAATGTAAATCTGGGTTATAATATTAGCGATGCTAATTATATCTCTCTACACTATCAATATACTGGAGAACGCACTGCAACAGCATTTAATGCTGATTTCACAGAGCGTTTAACATTAGACAGTTATAGTTTATTAGATTTCAATTTGAACCATATTGTTATCAAAGATAGATTGAAGCTATATGCAACGGTAAGTAATATTTTTAATGAAGAATATCAAGAAGTTTTTGGGTTTTCAACATTAGGTAGAAATTATAAAGTAGGTTTACGATTAAATTTTTAAACTAAAAAGCGGTCTAAGATTAGTCTATGACCGCTTTTTTTGTTGCTTTTTTCACCAGTTTATAATGTTGACTTGTATCTTTTAAGTAGTTATAGCTTTCTACACGACCTAACTCTTTACCTTTAGTGTCTAACAGAATAACTGTAGGAAAAACTCTCTGATTGTATTTTTTACTAAGTTTCTCATTAGAATCCTTTTGATGTTTAGATATTAAATTAGATCTTCTAGGTGAGTTGATTCGAACTAAGATTAAATTTTCTGAAGCTATACTTTGAAATTTTTTAGTATAAAAAAATTCTTTATTTAGTAATTGAGAAGCTTTATTCCAGTCGGAGCCAGTAAAGTAAAGCAACACTAGTTTATCTTCTTTTGTAGCCAAGGTAGTTGCTTTATCTAAATCAGTTTGCCAATTAAGATCAATGCCTTTTTCTTGAGCAAAAGAAGCGGCTACAAACAATAGAACAAATGCTATATGTAAAATTCTTTTCATAAACCATGAAAAGAATATCAATTTCTATACCAATATTGTGTTCGACCAACCAATGCAAAACCTACATATCCTCTCACTTTAAGCTTATTAGCATTCTCTAGTTTGATATAACACTTATACTGTTTACCATTTTTCGGATCTAAAATTTTACCGCCACTCCATTCGTCACCATCTTTTTTTAGTCCTTTAACAATTACTAAACCTTCAATTGGTTTGTTTTTGTCAGTTCCTTTACATTCGGTACATTTTTTATTCTTTCTTTCAGGATTTAAAATCTCAGCAACTTTTGCATATACTTTACCATTTTTTTCATAAATCTCTACGATAGATTCTGTTTCGCCTGTTTTATCGTCAACGGTTTTCCATTTTCCAAATACGGATTGTGCAGTAACCGAAAACATTCCCGCAAAGAATACTAATATTAAAAGTTTTAAATTTCTCATGGTTTACATTTTTTCTTTAACTTAATTAAGGATGCATTTAATTCAAAGCCTAATAGCAGAATAATGGAATTTAGCCATATAAAAAGCATCAATACCAACAAAGTACCAATTGATCCGTATAGCTCATTATACTGAGCAAATCGTTTTACATAGATACCAAAAATTCTGAAATTTATCACTATTAGAATAGCGGTAAGAACAGCTCCAGCAGAAAAAAAAGATATTTTTTTACCCTCTTTTGTGCCTAAATAGTAAAAAACGGACACTGTTGTGAGTAGCATGATAAAAATAATGGCATACCTGCCTAATTGTGTCCAGAATTCACCATCAGAAACATATCCTTGCTTTGTTAGATTACCAACGGCTATTTCAAAATAGATGATTGCTCCAACCGTAATAAACAACAATAATGCCACGATAAGAGAAACCATGAGCGATACTAAATACTGTTTTATTACTGACCGTGTTTCTAGCTTGTGATAGGTATATTCAAATCCGCCAAAAAGTGAATTTATACCATTGGTCATTAAAAAAACTGACATTACAAAACCAAAAGATAATAATCCTCCATATCGATTATTGGAAATATCATTTAATACCGTATCTACAGCTTCAAATGTTTTAGGTGGCAAAGCCTGATTGATAAAATCCATAAAGATTTTATTAAATTCATCTATGGGCACGTAGGGTATTAAGGTTAGAATAAATAAGGCAAAAGGAAAAAGTGCCATAAAAAAACTAAAGGCTACCGCACCAGCACGTGAAGTCAATGCACCTTTCACGATACCCAAAACATACATTTCAAGTACATCAAATAATGACATACCTTCAAGGCCAGGAACTTTTATTTTTTTAAAAAGCTTCACAAACCATCGAAGCACAGGTATTTTTAGCAAGCGCTCTTCGTTGGTCATAAATTAATCATATTTAGCTTCAAAATTTCCATCCCACTTATCTTGAACTTTAAGTACTTGTTCAATCACATCTCGAACGCAGCCATTACCTCCTTTTTTCTGAGAGATATATAATGAAATATTTTGTATTTCGGGAGCCGCATCCTTTGGGCAGGTAGGTAATGCCACTTGTTTCATTACAGGATAATCAGGAATATCATCACCCATGTATAGTACATTTTCAGGGTTGATACTATAAATATCGAGATATTCATCTAGTTGTTCTATTTTATTATGAGCACCTAGGTAAATGTCGGTAATTCCTAATCCGCGTAAGCGTGAGCGTACTCCTTCATTAGTTCCACCAGAGATAATGCAAACATTATAGCCTTTGGTTACGGCTGTTTTAAGGGCATAACCATCTTTAATATTCATTTTACGTATGAGCTCTCCATCAGGAAATATAGTAACAGTACCATCTGTAAGCACACCATCAATATCAAATATAAAGGTGGTTATTTGTGGCATTAATTCTTTATAACTCTTTTCCATAGGTGTTTTTTATTGAGTCGGTTAACAATTTGTATATTTTTTGTTGCTCTTGAGTAAGCATATTTAAATGTGCTTTTATAGTTTTAGAATCATTGCGTTTTGCGGGGCCTGTTTGTGCTTTTAATGGTGTTAATTCTTGCACTTTTTTTGCTGTTTCTTCAATTAAAGGTGCTAATACTTTAAATGGTACATTATGTGTGTTACAAACTTCGTATGCTACATGGTATAAATGATTTGTAAAATTATTTACAAATACGGCAGCAACATGAATACTTTTACGCTGTTTTGAATTTATTGTATATACGTTATCTGAAAGAGCGCTAGCTAAGGTATTCAAAACTGTCAAATCTTTAGCATGCTCAGCCTCTATACAAATAGGGATCTTAGTAAAATAAACTTCTCTGTCTCTAGAAAATGTCTGCAATGGATAAAAAACACCACGACTATATTTGTTAGATAATGCTGCCATGGCAATACTGCCAGAAGTATGAACAACCAAAGCTTCTTTAGGTAGGTTTAGTTTCTCTGAAAAATCAGCAATCTGATCGTCAGGTATCGCGATAATATACACATCAGCTTTTATTAAATTATTTAGATTGTTAGTTGTATTTAGCTGATTATTAAATTTTTTTAAACTTTTTTTTGACCTGCTATATACTTGCGATAGCTGTATTTCAGGGTGTGCAATACATGCTTTTGCCAAGTGGGTGGCTACAGTACCTGCGCCTAATAAAACGATTGCTATCATACGACGAATTTAAGGAAGTTTTAGCTATTTAAAAAAGTGTTAAATACAATAAAAAGAGGCATTTTTTAAGTATTTTCGCACAATTATATTTTCTACTCAATTTCATTAATGGAAAAATTAAAGAATCTACTCTTTTCAACGCGACTTACTGGTATTTTATTTCTAGTTTTTGCCTTTGCGATGGCAGTAGCCACTTTTATAGAGAATGACTACGGAACACAAGCCGCAAAAGCATTAGTTTTTAATACGAAATGGTTCGAAATTATCCTGTTGATTTTTGTAATCAATTTTGTTGGCAATATTTTTCGATATCGATTGTATAGAAAAGAGAAATGGTCTGTATTGCTATTTCATTTAGCATTTATTTTAATGATTATAGGTGCAGGAATTACACGATATATAAGCTATGAGGCCATGATGCCTATAAAAGAAGGCGAAGTAGCTGATAAAATGCTTTCAGAGGCTACTTATTTTACAGCAACGATAGATAATAATGAAGTACAGAAAAAGTTTGAAAGAAAATATCTATTTACACCAAAAATAAGTTCTGAGACAAGATTTATTCCGTTGATATCAAGGTTTTTAAACTTCGTAAGAGGCGGAAATGATTTTTCTATAGCTACAGATTTTAAAGGTAAAGATGTAAGTATAAAGTATGTGAATTATCTACCAAATGCTTTCGAAGCATTTCAAGAAGATGAGAATGGTGTAGAATTTTTACATTTTGTAGAGTCGAGTGGAGGTTCTCGTCATGATCACTATATTAAAAAAGGTGATGTTGCCAATGTACATAACGTATTAGTAGCTTTTGATAAAGAAACAGAAGGCGCTTTAAATATTAGTACCAAAAATGATAGTATATTCTTAAAATCACCTCAAGCAGGTAATTTTATGGTCATGGCAACGCAACAACGTGGTGCGGTTAAGAAAGATACAGTACAGGCATTTAATTTACGAGCATTATACTCAATAGGTGAGATGCAGTTTGTGGTACCAACGCCACCGCAGAAAGGAAAATTAGCATTAGTATCTAGTGAAGATAAAGATGCAAACCCTGATGATCTTTTAGAATTAGAAGTAAGTGTAGATGGTGAGAAAAAAAATGTAAAATTGTTTGGGTTTAAGTATAATATCAATCCAACAGAAATTTTTACGCTAAACGGATTGAATTTTCAATTAAATTATGGTGCTAAAGAATTAACCTTGCCCTTTTCGGTGAAACTACGTGACTTCCAGTTAGAACGTTACCCAGGTTCAAATAGTCCTAAGTCTTTTGCCAGTGAAGTAACAGTCATCGATAGAGATGAAACGTTTGATTTTAGAATATTTATGAATAATATTTTGAATCATAAAGGATTTAAGTTTTTTCAATCTAGTTATAATGATAAAGGACCCGTAGAAGAAACGCATCTGTCGGTAAATCACGATGCTTTAGGAACTACCATTACCTATATTGGTTATGTATTACTTTTTTTTGCGTTGACCTTTATTCTATTCTCAAAAACCACTCGGTTTGCTGACCTTAATAAAATGCTTGAAAAAATTAAGAAAAAGAAGAATGGTTTAGCTGCTATTGCATTGTTAGTTTCTTTTTCTACATTTTCACAGCATACGCATATTACCGATGCACAAATAGATTCACTATTACAAGCTACGAAAGTTTCTGAAGCCCATGCTGAGAAGTTTAGTAGGTTGGTAATTCAAGATGAGGCAGGACGTATGAAGCCAGTACATACCTTTGCTTCAGAATTGCTGCGTAAAGTAAGTAAAAAAGATTCGTATCGTGGCTTAAGTGCTAGTCAAGCAGTGGTATCTATGGCTACAAATCCTAAACTATGGTTTAACGCTCCGATTATCTATATGAATAAAGATAATACAAAGGCACGAGAGTTGATCGGTGTACCAAACGATAAAAAATATCTAAGCCTTACCGACCTTATTACTCCTAGAGGTGAATATAAGCTCAAAGACGATCTAGAAAAGGCCTATAAAAAGCGTGTTAAAAATAAATATGAAGAGAGTCTAGTAAGTGTACATGAACGTGCAGGTTTGTTGTATGGCGTTGTATTTGGTAGTATTTTTAAGTTTTTTCCATTGCAAAACGATGCCAATAATAAATGGTTCTCGTATCCAGAAAGAACTCAGTTTTTTAATAGCAAGACGAAAGATACCATGAATGCTTCGTATTTATTGCCGGTATATTCTGAAGCTGTTTATAACGCTACACAAACAAATGAGTACGCTAAAGCGGATGAATATGTTGCTATGATCAGCGCGTATCAAAAAAAGTTTGGTAGTGAAGTGATGCCTTCAGAACGACAAATAAACCTTGAGATCTTTTATAATAAGTACGATATCTTTAGAAATCTCTTCTGGCAGTATATGCTTGCCAGCGTTCTTATGTTAACGTTTCTAATCGTACAGATTTTCAACAACAAAAAATGGCTAGCTACTTTAATAAAAATAAGTGCTGGAGTTATTGTGTTGCTTTTTATGTATCATTTAATAGGGTTAGGTATTCGATGGTATATTTCTGGGCATGTGCCTTGGAGTAATGGATATGAATCAATGATTTATGTCGCGTGGGCAACGATGTTCTTTGGCTTAGCTTTTGGTAGAAAATCGAATCTGACCATCGCCGCAACAGCATTTGTAGTTTCTATGATTTTAATGTTTGCACATATGAACTGGATGGATCCTGCGATTGGTAATCTCGTTCCCGTATTAGACTCCTACTGGGTGATGATTCATGTATCCATTATCGTGGCGGGTTATGGTCCATTTGCTTTGAGCATGATTTTAGGGTTTATTTCCTTAATTTTATATGCAATTACATCCAAAAAGAATAAAGAGAAAATTGCACTAAATATTAAAGAGATTACGGTGATTAATGAAATGTCAATGACTGTTGGTTTAGTAATGTTTACTATTGGCAATTTCTTAGGAGGTATGTGGGCCAACGAGAGTTGGGGACGTTATTGGGGTTGGGATCCCAAAGAAACTTGGGCGCTTATCAGTATTATGGTCTATGCATTTATACTGCACACACGACTTATACCAGGCTTGCGTGGTCGTTTACTATTTAATGTATTAGCATTTTTTGCCTTTGCTTCGGTGTTAATGACCTATTTGGGTGTGAATCATTTATTATCGGGCCTCCATTCGTATGCCGCAGGTGAATCAGCGCCAATTCCTTATCAGATTTGGGTATGGTTAGGCATTGGTGTATTGTTGACCATCTTAGCATATATAAAAAACAAACAATTTTATAAAAAATAACGTCATTACGAGGAATGAAATGACGAAGTAATCTTTATAATTGAAGCTCGTAATTTACAGATTGCTTCACTCATTAAGAGTTCGCAATGACGTTTCTTTTTGGTCATTACAGGAACGAAGTGACGAGGTAATTTTTATATATGAAGCTTGTAATTTACAGATTGCTTCACTCATTAAGAGTTCGCAATGACGTTTCTTTTTGGTCATTACAGGAACGAAGTGACGAGGTAATCTTTATAATTGAAGCTTGTAATTTACAGATTGCTTCACTCATTAAGAGTTCACAATGACGTTTCTTTTTGGTCATTACAGGAACGAAGTGACGAGGTAATCTTTATAATTGAAGCTTGTAATTTACAGATTGCTTCACTCATTAAGAGTTTGTAATGACGTTTCTTTTTGGTCATTACGAGGAACGAAGTGACGAGGTAATTTTTATATATGAAGCTTGTAATTGACAGATTGCTTCACTCATTAAGAGTTCACAATGACGTTTCTTTTTGGTCATTACAGGAACGAAGTGACGAGGTAATTTTTATATATGAAGCTTGTAATTTACAGATTGCTTCACTCATTAAGAGTTCGCAATGACGTTTCTTTTTGGTCATTACGAGGAATGAAACGACGAAGTAATCTGTTAAAATTGAGTTCCAACACTTTAAACTTTCGTATTTTCACAAAACTAAAATTACACACTGATGAGAGTCTTTTTAATTACTTTACTAACGCTTACTCTTTTTGCTTGTTCAGAAAAAAAGAATAACGATAACACAGTTGCAGCAAGTACTGCGGTAGCACAAAAAGCGACACAAAGCTTATATGATTTCAAAGTAGAAGCGCTAGATGGATCAGAATTCGATCTATCCACTTTAAAAGGAAAAAAGGTCATGGTAGTAAATACAGCTTCTAAATGCGGATTAACACCTCAATACGAGCATTTACAAAAACTATACGATGAGTATAAAGACAATAACTTTGTCATCGTAGGTTTTCCCGCGAATAACTTTATGGGGCAAGAACCTGGTTCTAATAAAGAAATTGCAGAATTCTGTAAACAGAATTATGGTGTGAGCTTTCCAATGATGGCAAAAGTCTCAGTAAAAGGAAAAGACAAGCATGCCGTTTATCAATTTTTAACAGAAAAAGCAAAAAATGGTTTTAAGGACTCTGATGTAAAGTGGAATTTTCAGAAATACCTTCTCAATGAGAAGGGAGAAGTGGTGCAAATAATTTCACCGAAAACCTTACCTACTGATGCCGAAATTGTAGATTGGATTAAAGGGTAATATTTAGTTATTTGGCCGTCAGGCTATGTACAAAATATTGAATTTTTAAAGATGATCAAACGATTTATTTAGATAAAAAATCATAAAAATGGGTTTGTCCTCCCTTACAAGATAGGAATCAAATCTGCCAGCTTCAAACTGGTAGTAGCTTAACATTTTATATAAGTCACATAATAAAAGAGATTACTCTTTTAGTTGAGTAATCTCTTTTTGTATCTAAATTAAGATGTCTGTTTGCTAATAAAAACTAATTTTTTTTATTCGAGAACAACATTATTGCAAGCAAGTATCACAATTAATAATACCATCTAGGGCAGCTTCAAATAACTGGAAGAACTCCTCAGATGATAATATCTTTCCTTTGGGTAAAGAGCTATCAGCCAAATTGAATCCCCATTTCGCAGCAGCTAGGCGTTGCTCATAGGTACCATGGTGTCCTGGATTACTAAATCCGCAATCACCAATATTATAAAAAGCATCTAGAAATTGTTGTACACGCCACCAATTCATAGTTGCACCACGTTTATGTGTTAAATAATAGGCTGAATAAGCATCAGCCATAAGTTCAGTACGTCTTGTTGCTTCTGGTTCGTCTTCTTCAGCAACTTCTTCAAAATAACCATTTTCGAATTGAATATGGTGTGCAAACTCATGTGCTAAAATTGCCTGAGGTGCTACATCACCTAATCCAATTTCTCCATATCCAGTTAAAATACCATCACCCATTATAATTCTATCTTGTATAAACGAATCGGTGGTTGTCAATGCAAAAGCGTTAAAAGATAATAAAGGATGATTATAATTCCAAAAGCTATCACCACCAAAAATATTCGAGAGAAATGTAGCAGAATTTCTTGCACTCTCTTCAGTTATTGAAGGAAATCTAAGTAAAAGAATCTCAGTAAGTCGGTCTATGTCAGCATACGTAGTTCCCTTCATTGCAAACATATTAATATCGCTAGAGTTTATGTCCCAAAATCGTTTTAAATCTTTAAATGTTCTGTTTAACTGATTTGTATATTCTCCATTAACACCGTAAGATTGTCTTTCGTCAGGTGATTTAAAAAAAATAGCGTCAAAGACAGGATAATTACCAAACAATATAAAAACGATTATATCTAATAAGTTCCAATTCTCAGTGGTAGAATTTATATAATTAGTCAAAGGTATGTCTGAGTTATCACAAACATAATCATCAGGATTAATTACTGCTAAAACCATATTGTTTAAATAATCTGCATCAGCTCCAAAACCCAATCTTTGTGAATTATTTTGAATGAAGGCAGATAATTCTGCTGTAATGTCTTCACCAGTATCAAGCTTGTCTTTAAAATAATCAAACTTCGCTTTTCGCTCGTTGAAATTCAAATTCTCTGAAATATTAACCTGTAATTTGCGACTTTTTTTAAGGGTTTTGTTTTCAGTTTCTGGGGCTAAATTAGCATCTTCGCTACAGCTAAAAGTAGTCATGATCAATGTTAAAGCCATAAGGCTCATGAAAAGAGATTTCATTTTTCTCATAATTAAAAAGGATTAAATTAAATAATAATTTTTTTTGATTTTTATATACTAAGCTTTGTTTAATGACGAGGGTTGGAATAATAACTTGATTTAATTATTAAATATATTATACCATTAAAAATATTTATAGTTTTTTTAGTTAACGAATTTTTTTTCAAGAATAAATACCAATTTATTGTCAAAAATAAACTAACTACTCAATAAAAATCTGATAAGGATTTTATAAATTTACCAAATTCTTTGTAGAAATAGATGATTTCTACAAAGAATTTGTTTCACAATTCTAAAGTCGTCCGTTTTTAGAAAATTACTTATTAAAAAATATAATCACAAGGGCAAATTCTTAGATAGTGAAATGATGAGTATTTACCTAGGGCACTTCAAGATCAAGTTTGTTTTCTACAAAGCATTTTGTATCTAGTTCTTTTTGGGAGTATAATATCTTGTATACTAGTTAATATTCCCTATAAATTTGCATATTACAACTCTCTCTTTCTAAAAGCACTTAACTTGAAGAAATTTTACGCAACCTAAAATCTTAAATAATATCCACATAAACTTTTTAGAAATCAGTAGATAAATATGTAACTTTGATTGTAATAAATATAGCGGTTTTATGGACATATTTAAGGGTCAAAACCTTCTAGGGTTTTCTAATCGGTTTAAAACCGATGAGGACTTTTCACGCCAGCGCAACATTTGTCACCATATAGAATCAGCTACAGCAAATATTCTGTTCTGTAAAACCAAATTTGGAGTTCGTAAAGCCTTTTTTATTTGTTTTTGAGATGGCAACAATAACCAAAAGTCCTTCAGCCTGTTATAAAACTATCTACACTATGACACATCAAATAAAATCGTGGATAAGAACAATGTATTCACGGATAATCGATTTTAATGTCAACCAATATTTTAATGAATTTTGTTTTAGGATTTATCGCCTCCAAAGTAAAGACATAATATTTAATAACCTAATATAGCAAAAATGGTCGAAAACGATAAAATTTATCAATCGAAAAGTATAAGTAACTTACTGTTGACCTCTAAAACTTTTTTATTGTTTGTAACTCCCCTTAATTTTATGGTATGAAAGTAACCACTCCAACTCAAGAATTATTTAATGAAATATATGATGCTGAGCGTTTTAGAAATCTTGGACATCAAATAATAGATGTATTAGCAGATCAATTATCTAAAGTTCAGCAAGATAAAGATCAGGCTGTTTACCCACATATAAACCCCGAAGAGCAATTACATTTTTTTAAGAATAATCTCGATACGATAGCAGATCCTTTAGAGACGTTTAAAACGATATTGCATCGTTCAACGCAACTACAACACCCTGGGTTTATTGGGCATCAAACAGCTGTTCCGGCACCAATAACGGCCTTTGCCGGATTACTAGCAGATTTTTTAAATAACGGTACGGGTGTTTATGAAATGGGACCAGCCTCTAATGCTATGGAACGAACCGTTATCGATTTTACAGCGAAGCATATTGGATATACCGCTGATGCTTCAGGATTTATCACTTCGGGAGGCTCTTTAGCAAACCTTACTGCCTTGTTGGCAGCGAGAAAAGCAAAAGCACCAAGTGGCGTTTGGGAAGATGGTCATAAGGAGAAATTGGCAGTATTGGTTTCTGAAGAAGCACATTATTGTATTGATCGTGCAGCTAGAATTTTAGGGTTAGGAGAAGCTGGTATTATAAAAATTCCGGTTGATGATGAGTTTAAAATACGAACAGATCTCTTAGTATCGTACGTAGATAAAGCTAAAAGAAATGGCTTTCATGTATTTTGTGCCATAGGATGCGCTGGTTCTACGGCAACAGGTTCGTATGATGATCTAACTTCTTTGGCAGATTTTTGTAGTGATCAGAATATATGGTTGCATATAGATGCTGCGCATGGAGGTGGGGTTGTGTTTTCGAATAAGCACAAACACTTGGTACGTGGCATTGAAAAAGCAGATTCAGTAGTGATCGATTATCATAAAATGTTAATGACTCCTGCTTTAAATACTGCGCTCATTTTTAAAGATGGTAAAGAAAGTTATAAAACCTTTGTGCAAAAAGCACAGTACCTTTGGGATACCCCAGATCATGAAGAATGGTACCATTCAGCAAAACGAACTTTTGAATGTACCAAATCTTTACTATCAGCGAGAGTGTATATTATTTTGAAAACCTATGGTACTGATATATTTGAAAAAAATATCGATCATTTATATGCATCAGCACAACTGCTAGCCAATTTAATAAACAAGAGATCGAATTTTGAATTGGCAATACATCCAGCCTCTAACATTGTAAACTTTAGGTATGTGCCCGAAGCGATTAGCGATACATCTATACTTAATGATTTAAATGCATCTATAAGAAAAGAACTTATAGAATCAGGATTATTTTATATTGTACAAACAGTCATTGATGATAAAAGATATTTACGCTGTACCGTAATGAATCCATTAACCACTAAAGATCATTTTATACGTTTATTAGATGAAATTGAACGTATTGCAGAAAAAATATAGACTAAAAGTTATAAAAATATATTTTTTATACTTTTGGGTCATGATTGATTAAGTACAACTTCTATATATACAAGTTTCCTTATCTGAGGTGTTCGGAAAGTTGCTACCCTTGAGAAATAGTTATTCAAGCATTAACGGTTCGGGAGATACAAAAAACGCCTACATGGATTAATTTTGTTGCCTTTTGGTTATTTCAGATACCATTTGCTTACCTAGTATCTATT
>NZ_JBWQOJ010000049.1:0-19299 GCF_056591795.1 Maritimimonas sp. 2210JD6-3
CTAATAGACGTTCTTATCAATTAAAATTTCTAATATACTTCATATGCTTGACTTTATTAAAAAATTATTTATGTATCAAATACTCGGGAAAGTCTTCAACTCTTTCACAACAAATCTGTTCCATGACTTGTTGCAATTGTGTTTTAAGTATAGAAATGGTATGATCCCCTCCGTTCTTACCTAAGGCAGAAACACCATACATAAAAGAACGCCCCATAAAAGTGAACTTAGCACCACTTGCAAGTGTTCTTGCTATGTCAGGCCCAGAGCGTATACCACTGTCCATCATAATGGTAATTTGATTCCCGTACTTTTTAGCGATTCTTGTCAGTGGTTTAATTGTAGATTCGCCAGCATCTAATTGACGCCCTCCATGATTGGAAACTATAATACCATCTAATCCCAGTTTAATAGCCATTTCAGTATCTTCTTCTGATGCAACACCCTTTAAGACTAATTTGCCTTTCCACATATCTCGGATTGGTTTTATTTTCTCTTCATTCAGCCTGCCAGAAAATGTTTGATCCATAAATTGACCAAGCTGTTTCAAATCTAGATTTTTTGGCATATAGGGTTTTAAGGTTTCAAAATTAGGTTGCCCATATTTAAGAGTTTCGAGTGCCCATTTTGGCTTACCAAGGATTTGTAAAATATTATTCAAAGACATTTTTGGTGGCATTGCAAGGCCATTTCGTATGTCTCTAGGTCGATACCCAAATGTGGGGACATCACAAAGAACTACAAGAACAGGACACTCCACAGCTTCAGCTCTTTTTAGAATATCATCTCTAAGTTTATTTTCAGCTGGGTGATACAATTGAAACCAGGTCTTGCCTTCTGTTATCTCAGAAATACGTTCAATGCTACTAGTGGTTACTGTACTTAAGATAAAAGGAATGTTATGGGCAAAAGCTGCTTTGGCTAATATTTCAGGGGCATTTGGCCACATTAAACCTTGTAAGCCTACTGGGGCAATTCCAAATGGAGCAGAAAATTCTTGACCGAATAATTCAGTTTTCATACTTGAACCCGAATGATTACTTAAATAATTAGGCAAAAGTTCTACTTCACGAATTTCTTGCGTATTTTTTATCAAATTAACATCTTCATTGCAACCACCATCTAAATATTCAAAGGCGAACTTCGGAATTCTTTTTTTTGCTTTTTCTCGTAAATCCTCTACGGATGGAAACTTAGTATTGTAACTTATTTTTTTTGAATACTTCATGGTCAGGTTAAATAGAAATATTTTAGGTTAAAAGTTATCTGAACAAACTAGTACTTAACCAATTGTTCTGTTTATAGATCGATAACTATAAATGGCTACAATGATCAAACAGATGAAAGGTAAGATAAATGAGGCATTGACTTCGGGAACAAAACCAAAAATTTTTAAATCATTGAGCCCTGTGCCGCCAGCATCAATAATTTTACCTTGAAGAGGAGGCATTAAAGCACCACCTACAATTGCTAAAATTAAACCAGCTGAACCTAACTTTGCTTCATCACCCATTCCGTTAAGAGCTATTCCATAAATTGTTGGGAACATAAGGGACATAGCAAATGACACGCTTACCAAACAATATAAGCCTAACATGCCATTAATAAAGATGGCACCTGCACAGAATAACATCCCTAAAATAGCGAACAATAACATAAGTTTAGCCGACTTTATATATCTTATTAAGAAGGTACAGATCCAACGAGCTATTAAAAATAGAATTGTTGAAGCTGCGACATAAACTGTTGCATTGAGTTGATCACTTTCCGGCCTGGTAGCATTTAAATTTGTAATGTATTGATAAATAAATGTCCAGACCATGATCTGACATGCGACATAAAAGAATTGTGCTAAAACACCTTCATAATAGTTTTTATTGGCGAACAATTTTGAAATGGTCTCTTTTAATGTCAATTTATCAGATGCTTTTCTTTTTTCTTCAATTTTTATGAGAAAAAACAAGAGCATAATTACTAAAACTACGACCCCAAGCACAACATAAGGAGTACTTACAACACCCAAGTCATGTTCAATTATTTGTTGTTTTTGTTCTGGTGTAAGTAAGCTGGTGTTATTTTCTGAACTTGCACCTATTTTAGTTTCTAAACGCTCAACGACATAAATTCTGGCTACCATTTGCCCAGCTAAAGCTCCCATAGGATTAAAAGCCTGCGATAAATTAAGTCGTTGTGTTGCTGTTTCACGATCTCCTAATTCCAATACCATTGGGTTGGCAGTAGTTTCTAAAAATGCTAAACCAAAAGTCAATAGATAAAAAGAAATTAAGAATAGATTATAATTTACTGACGTCGCTGAAGGATACATCATAAAAGAACCCATCATAAAGAGAAATAACCCTAGTATAATGCTCGACTTATAACTAAATCTTCTTATAAATAACGCTGCGGGTATGGCCATTGTAGCATACCCCCCATAAAAGGCTAACTGCACATAGGATGCTTTAACATTAGATATGTTTAAAACGTTTTTAAACACTTCTACCATAGGATTGGTCAAGTCATTTGGAAAGCCCCATAAAAAAAATAATGAGGTTACAAGAATAAATGGTAATAAATACTCTTTAGAAATTACAGATGTTTTTTTGTTTGTTTTCATCATTATAAAGCACGATCTAAATGTGTGTAACCTCCATCCACGAAAATCAACTGACCAGTAATATGACTCGATTTTCCTGATAATAAGAAAGCAACCATGTTTGCTATTTCTTCGGTAGTAGTCATTCTATTTTCTAGAGGAATTTTATCTGTAATTTGTTTTAACTTGTTTTCAGGATTAGGAAAGGTTTTAATCCATTTATCATACAATGGAGTATAGCACTCCGCAACTATTACGGCATTTACACGAATACTATAGGGTAGGAGCTCTACAGCCCATTCTCTTGTTAAAGCATTTCTTCCTCCATTGGCAGCAGCATATGCTGATGTTCCTCCTTGTCCAGTTACTGAAGTTTTAGATCCAATATTGACAATAGCGCCTTTACTCTTTTTAAGTTCGGGTAAGGCATGATGAGCCATTAAATAATAATGCGTGAGATTACGGTTTATAGACCGAATAAAATCTTCATAATTTCCATGTTCTAAACCTACCCCATCGTTTACGCCTGCATTATTAACTAATCCATCAATTTTCCCAAACTTTTTAATTATCCTGTTAACAGCGTTTTTGCAATCTTCAGGCTTTGTTAGTTCAGCAAAGGCGTAGTAAGCTTTACCACCGGTACTTTCAATTGTCTTAATGGCTTTAAGTACATTTTCTCTATTTCTTCCTACAATAACTGGTATAGCTCCTTCTTTGGCAATGACATTACAAATGCCATTACCGATACCTTTAGAGCCTCCGGTTACTATAATGATCTTTCCTTTAAGTGCTAAGTCCATCTTTTAGTTTTTTGTTAAAGCATATACTTTAGTAGCATTATGTCCCATAATATTGTTCTTCTCTCTTTCAGAAAACTGAGATATATAAGTCTTTACTAAGTCAAGCATTTCTTTGTATTGACCAGCTAAAAGGCATACAGGCCAATCTGATCCGAATAGTATTCTGTTAGTACCAAAAGCTTCGAAGATTATATCCAGATAGGGTTTGAAGTCTATAGGTTTCCAATGTTTAATGTCAGCTTCGGTGATCATTCCAGATACTTTACAATAAACATTTGATGCTTTAGACAGTTCTAAAATATCTTTTTCCCAATCTCTTATTTTTCTATCTTTTATATAAGGTTTGGCCATATGGTCTAACACGAACTTTTGGTTCGGAAATTTGTTAGCTAGTGCAATAGCAGCCTTTAATTGCGGAGGGAATACTAAAATATCGTAAGTAAGATTGTGTGGAGCTAATTTGCTTATACCTATTTGAAAATCTCTACGTAGCATAAAGTCGTTCGTTTCAGCTTGAACAATATGCCGAACACCTTTAAACTTTAAATATTTAGAAAAATAATCTAATCGCTCTTCAACATTATTGGCCAACAGATCAACCCATCCAACTACTCCTTTTATAAAGCTGTTTTCTGAAGCTAAATCTAAAAGGAAATGTGTTTCTTTTTCAGACTGGTCAGCTTGTATAGCTATACAACCATTTATATTATTAGCATCAAAAATTGGTTTTAAATCGTTTGGTAAAAAATCTTTTCTAATGATTTGCATAGAATCATCTATCCAACTGTCTCTTGCCGGATCAAATATCCAAAAATGTTGATGGCTATCTATAATCATTAATATGCTACACAAGTTTGTTTTGAAACTCCTAATCCTTCAATACCAAGTTCTATAAGATCGTTGGGTTTTAAATATCTTGGAGGTGTTAAACCTAAACCAACACCGAATGGAGTGCCAGTAGAAATTATATCACCTGGCAATAAGGTCATAAATTGACTAATATGGCTTACGACGTACTGAACATTAAAAATAAAATCTGATGTTGAACTATTTTGCATCATTTCTCCATTTAACTTTAACCAAAGGTTTAAATTATTGGGGTTTTTAATTTCATCTTTAGTAGCTATAAATGGACCTATGGGAGCAAAAGTATCGCAACTTTTTCCTTTTACCCATTGTCCTGACCTCTCTAATTGAAATTCCCTTTCACTAACATCATTGTGAAGTACATATCCCGCAACATGGTCTAAAGCATTTGTTTCATCTACATAAGAGGCCTTTTTGCCAATAATAACGGCTAGTTCTACTTCCCAATCTGTTTTAGTACTATTTTTTGGAATAATTATGTTGTCGTTAGGACCAGTAAGGGCTGTAGTTGACTTAAAGAATAATACTGGTTCTTTCGGTATTTCCATGCCGCTTTCAGCTGCGTGCTGAGCATAATTTAAACCAACACATACTATCTTGGAAGGCCTAACGAGCGGTACGCCTAAACGCACATCCTTATTTACTCTAGGGCATTTAAATTCATTTTTTTGAAGCCAAGCCCTCAAATCATTTATTCTTTCTTTCCCAAAAAAACTTTCATCATAATCCATTCCAAATGATGACACATCAATTCTAGTCCCATCAAATAGTTGAACTCCTGGCTTTTCTGATCCTAATTCTCCAAATCGTATTAATTTCATAATTTCTTAAATGTTATCAGTTTAATGTTACAAACCCACCATCAACTGCATAATTAGATCCGGTTATAAAACTCGCTTCATCAGAACATAGATATAACGCTAAATCGGCTATTTCTTGCGGTTTGCCCATTCGCCCAATAGGCTGAGCCTTCGACAATTTTTGAAACATTTCTTCTTCTTTTCCAGGGTAATTCTTAGCAATAAAATTATCAACAAAAGGCGTATGAACTCGCCCAGGGGATATACAATTGCACCTAATATTATGATTTAGATAGTCATTGGCAATCGAATACGTCATTGTAAGAACAGCACCTTTTGTCATTGAATAAGCAAAACGATCTGGAATGCCAACTGAAGATGCGATAGATGCTAAATTTAGAATTACTCCACCCTTATTTTTTTTAAAAAATGGTATACAGGCTTTGGAACAATTATAAACCCCTTTGATGTTAATATCGTACAACCTATCCAAATCTTCTTCAGTTGTCTGCTCTATTGTACCAACATGGGCAACACCAGCGTTGTTAATTAATATATCTATGTGTTTATTTTTTGTAATTTCTTTTACAGTTTTAATTACTTCTTGTTGGTTTGAAACATTGCATTTATAGGGAGTAGCTTTTTTTCCTGCACTTATAATTTTATTTACCACCTTTTTAGCTGCATCAAAATTATAATCTATGATATGTACGTAAGCACCATTTAAGGCAAAAGTTTCTGAAATTGCTTCTCCAATACCACTACCTCCTCCAGTAATAATTGCTACTTTATTATTTAAATTAAATTTCATAAAAATTATAATTTTACCTTCTTTTGGCTTTTTTACTCCAAACTTCTCCATTAGGATAGCTATATTTTTCAAGCGATTCTGCTTTCATGGTTATGCTATAACCTGGAAATTTTGGTGGCATATAAGCTCCATTTTTTATCACCACAGGTTCATAAAAATGTTCATGTAAATGGTCGACATACTCAATTATTCTGTCTTCCATAGTTCCGCTTATCGCAATGTAGTCAAACATTGATAAATGTTGCACATACTCGCACAGACCAACTCCTCCTGCGTGAGGGCATATAGGAATATTGAATTTTGTAGCCATTAGCAAGATCGCTAGAATCTCATTAACTCCACCCACTCTACAACTATCAATTTGACAAATACCAATAGCATTTGCTTGCATTAATTGTTTGAACATTACCCTGTTATGGCAGTGCTCACCAGTTGCGACTTTGATTGGAGCTACAGCTTTGGCAATTTTAGCATGCCCTAAAATATCATCTGGGCTTGTTGGTTCTTCAATCCACCATGGCTCGAATTGAGATAGATGCTGCATATTTTTAATTGCTTCATCAACATCCCATTTCTGGTTGGCGTCCATCATAAGTTTGATATCATAACCAATTTCTTCTCTAATTATTGATGCTCTTCGTATGTCATCTTTCAAATCAGCTCCAACTTTCATTTTCATGTGTTTAAAGCCAAATTGTTTAGCTTCTTTGCAGAGCGTTCTCATTTTCTCATCCGAATACCCTAACCACCCGGCAGAAGTTGTATATGCTGGGTAACCATGATTAAGCAAATTCTCTATCCTTTCTTTTTTTGTGGGTTCATTATTTTTTAGAATCTGTAGAGCTTCTTCTTTATTTATGGCATCAGTTATATAAGTGAAATCTATGCAAGAGACTAATTCTTCAGGCGGCATATCAGCTAAAAGTTTCCATAGAGGCTTGCCTTCTACCTTGGCGTACAAGTCCCAAACGGCATTAACTACTGCTCCAGTGGCTAAATGTATGACACCCTTTTCAGGGCCTAACCATCTAAGTTGGCTATCACTGGTAATCATCTTCCAGAAATCTCCCATATTGCTAGTGAATGATGCTAAATCTTTTCCTGTAATTAAATGAGAAAGGGATCTTATAGCTGCCACACATAATTCATTGCCTCTGCCTATAGTAAAAGTAAGCCCGTGACCTTCTATTTCTGGATGATTAGTTTTTAAAATTACATACGCAGCAGAGTAATCTGGACTTGGGTTCATTGCATCAGAACCATCTAATGAATCACTCGTAGGGAATCTAATATCATGTGTTTCTATTTCCGATATTATTATTTTATCAGCCATCTATATATTGCATTCTTATATTCTCTAACAAAACTATATTTAGGTCGTAACTTTAGCTACATCAATTATTACATTTAATGATACTTTTTTTGCCCTAGCTAGAAAATTTAACTAATAAACTTCCAATTTATCATATCTTTTTAAGTATTCGGAAGGAGACATTTTTGTTATGGATTTAAATTGTCTATTAAAATTAGATATATTGTTAAAACCAGATTCATAGCAAATTGCTGTTATATTGGACTTATTTTCTATTAGTAATCTACAAGCATAACCAATTCGTATTTCATTAATGTACTTTGTAAAAGTTTTTCGATTAACACGTTTGAAAAATCTACTAAATGCTGAAGGATTCATATGAGCTATCTCCGCAACATCCGAAAGATTGATTTGCTGTTTGAAATTCTTGAATACATATTCATATACTTTATCAAGATGCTTGTTCTCATTCTTATAAAATGAGTTTATATATCCATTACTCGCCAATGATTGAAATGAATCATGTTTGGCAAGTTCATTTAAAATTTGCAGAAACAAGATTGTTCTATCAAAGCCGTTAATATTTTGTAATTTTACTATAGATTGAGCTATTTTTGTAGTGTCCCCTAAAAATTTGATACCATATTTGGCTCTGTTAACCAGATCATTTACGTGGTTCATTTCGGGAGCCTTTAGAAAATCATAACCTAAGAAATTTTCATTGAAATGTATTGCTATTGCTTCAGCCATTAAGGTAGAAGATTCATCAAAATAAATATCATCATTCAACCACATATGGGGTAAATTCTTACCAATTAATACAATATCTCCTTCGTCGAATTTTTCAATATTGTCTCCAATAAAACGAGTACCGGTACTTTTTATAGATAAGACCAATTCCAATTCCGGATGATAATGCCATATCTTCAAGAAGTAGGGGTATTTATTATATTTTACTGTTATACTAGTGTTCTCTTTACTACTTCTATCTAATAAATGTAATTTCATAATCAACAAATTAACATTAAAAATATACACAATTAACAATAAATTAGATTAAAGAGCAAAAAAAGTATCATGTTTAGTTTAAAGAGTAGTAGTTCTACCTTAATTTGCAAACTATTTTTGGATCGTATTTATTCAAAGCTATTTGAATTATATAGTTGTATGAACTAATAAAATAATTAACTGATGAATTCAAAATTACTATCCCCAAAAGCTATTAGATTACTTTTTCTAATAATTATTCAAACTTTTTATAGTTATTCTTCATTTGGATTAAATAATTCAGATAAGGAATTAGATGTAAATGAGGATTTGGCTTTTTACAAGAGTTCAATCCAAGAAAAAATTATTTCCGGTAAAATTACTGATGAAAATGGCGAACCTTTACCAGGAGCAACAATTCAAGCAGAGGGCTCAACTGTGGGTGCGTCTTCAGATTTTGATGGAAACTATAGTATTACTGTTCCTGACGGTACAGTTAATCTCGTAGTTTCTTATGTAGGCTATAAATCACAGACAGTAGGTATTAATCAAAGAACAACAATAAATGTTCAGCTTCGGGTTGACGCAGCACAACTTCAGGAAGTGGTAGTTGTTGGTTACGGTACAGTTAATAAAGCGGACGTTACAAGTGCAATTTCATCAATTAAGACTAGTGATTTTGAAAACATACCAGTTACAAGTATTGAACAAGGTATTGCTGGTCAGTTAGCTGGTGTTGAAATAACTCAAAACTCCGGCCAACCTGGACAAGCAAATTCCATAAATGTAAGAGGTGTTGGTACGATAACTGCAGGAACCCAACCTTTAATTGTGGTTGATGGATTACCTTTATCTCAAGAATCTTCACTAAGCTCAATAAGTCCAAATGACATAGCTTCTGTTGAAGTGTTGAAAGATGCAGCTTCTGCTTCTATTTATGGCTCAAGAGGAGGGAATGGTGTTATTATAATTACCACAAAAAAAGGAAGATCAGGAAAGCCACAATTTAGTTTCAGTTCGTATGTAGGCTTTCAAGAGGTTGCAAACCGTTTAGATTTGATGAATGCTCAAGAGCACGCTATTTGGGATAGAGATGCGCGTAATAACTACTACCTTCAATTTGATGATGGTTCTTTTTCTACTAATGATGATAATGCTACCAGAGAAGCTAATGCTAGTTCGTTTGGGTTTAACCCAAGAAAGGCAATTATTCCTAGTTATGTACAGCCATGGTTAACAGGCGGTGATACATCTGGTTTAACTAATACAGATTGGCAAGATGAGTTGTTCAGAAATGCATTAATTCAAAATTATCAGTTATCCGTTAATGGGGGTAACGAAGATTTATCTTATTTTGTTTCTGGAACTTATTTTAATCAAGAAGGTATTGTACTTGGTTCAGACTTTGAACGTTTTAGTTTTAGAGCAAACCTTGAAGCCAAACTTTCAAAGAAGTTAAAGTTTGGTATAAATATGGCACCATCTTTAACACAAGAAAACTTAATTCCAACGGGATTTAATGCTTCACCAATTAATAGTGCTATTATTGCATTGCCATATTTTCCCGCATATAATCCAGATGGTTCTTTGGCAATAGGTGAGCAAATTATTGGAGCCACAGAAGGAGACCAAGCTAGGTCTGAAAACCCCGTGGCCTTGGCTTTATTAAGAGATGATAAAAGAAGAACAGGCTTATTTCAGGGAGGTACTTTCCTTGAATTAGAATTGATTGAGGGATTAAAGGCTAAAACGTATTTCGGTATTGATTATGCTAGCGCAAGAAGAAATATTTTTGATCCATCTGTTGTCGGATCACGTAACAGGGCAGCTCCTGATATTCCAAATGGTGAAACGCAATCTAGAGAATTAACAAATTGGCTTGTTGAAAACACCCTAGTTTATGACAAGGTAATAAATGATAAGCATAATTTAAATCTCCTATTAGGTTATTCTTTTCAAGAAGAAACCTTAGAGACAACAAGAATCACTGCCACCGATTTTCCGAATGATTTTGTTACTACTTTGAATGCAGGGATCATCAATGGGGGAGAATCTAGAAAATCTAAATCAGTGCTAATTTCGTATTTAGCTAGATTACAATATGATTACCAAGGCAAATATTTATTTACAGCTGCAGTACGTCGTGACGGATCATCTAGATTTGGTTCAAATACTCGATTTGGTACATTTCCTTCTTTTTCAGCAGGCTATAGAGTTAGTGAAGATTTATTTCCTGAATCAGAAATAATTAATGATTTAAAATTAAGAGCTAGTTGGGGGATAACTGGTAACAATCAGGTTGGTGATTTTGGATCGCAAGCTTTGTTAACGAGTTCAAATGCAATTCTAGACGGAGGAATTCAAAATGGTTTATCTCCTAATACCTCACCAAATCCTAATTTAAGTTGGGAAGAAACCAGCACAGTTGATATAGGTTTCGATATTGGTTTTTTAAAGAATAGAATAACAGCATCATTTGACTATTATTTGTCTACTACAAATGATCTACTACTACAAGTTCCTGTACCAGCACATTCTGGATTTACATCATCATTACAAAATATTGGTAAAGTTGAGAATAAAGGAATTGAGCTAGCAGTAAAAACTAATTATAATTTGGGACCTGTTAAAGCAACTACTTCTTTTAATATTGCATCTAACAAAAATAAAGTCTTAGAATTAGGCCCAGGGCAGGATGAAATTATAACGGGCAGAAATATTACACGAATAGGAGGAGAACTTGGAGCTTCATATGGCTATAGAACGAATGGTGTTTTTACTTCACAGCAACAGATAGATAATACTCCTAGTTTATCATCAGCTCAAGTTGGTGAATATGTTTATGTTGATGCTAACGGAGATGGTCAAATAACATCAGCTGATCGTGTAGTTTTAGGTTCAATTTTTCCAGACTACACTTTTGGTATCAATACACGGTTTTCTTATAAGAATTTTGACTTAAGTGCAGTAATTCAGGGAGTTCAAGGAGTACATGTGCATGATAGAACAATTAGCGTTTTACTCTATAATCCAGAAGGTTGGGGTAATGGTTCTAGAGATTATTTCAATAACTATTATACCCCTGAAAGAAGTGAAAGTTCAATATATGCAAGACCAAATGCTATACCTAGGGACAATGGATTTTATAGAGAAACAGATGTTTTACAAGATGATGCTTCTTTCGTTAGATTTAAGAATATAACTTTAGGTTATACGTTACCAAAAAAGGTGGCTGAAACATTAAATCTTAATAGTTTTAGGATATATGCAAGTTCTAAAAACCCATTTACATTTACTGATTATAGAGGTTATAATCCAGAGCAGAGATCGGGTAATGTTTTAAGTCCAACTACGGGGTTTGATAATTATCCTGTTGATAGGTCTTTTGTACTTGGGTTAAATGTAAACTTTTAAAAAAAAAAAAAAATGAAGAATTATAAAACCATATTATTCACAATCATAGTAGTCGTTTTCATGACAAACTGTGAAGATCGATTAGAAATTAGTTCAATTTCAGACGTAAGTGTCGACGGTTTTTTTAACACAGAGGCTGATATTGAGCAAGCGACTGTAGCTGCCTACGATGCACTTCAAGATGAGGGTCAGTACAAATTTGATTTCATGTTCATGATGGAAATAAGAGCTGATGATGCTTTTGTCGAAAGTCCTACAAATAGTGGTGGTGCTCAAGGGGATATTGACTTATTTCAAATTACACCTGGTAATTTTAGAATTGAAGATTCTTGGAACAGCTGTTACAAAGGTATACAGAGATGCAATATTGTTTTGAATAGGATAGATGGTGTAGAAATGGATGCCACTTTAAAAAATACTAGATCAGGAGAGGTGAAATTTTTACGAGCATTAACATATTTTAACTTGATTAGACTATGGGGCGATGTACCATTGGTTACTAGTGAGACGGCGGACCCTTTTGAAGCGTTTAGTATTGGCAGAACACCCATTAATGAGGTTTATAACCAAATAGTTACGGATTTAGAACAAGCAATTGATCAGTTACCATCTAGTAATGGAGTGGGAAGAGCGACCAAAGGAGCGGCTCAGACCCTGCTTGGAAAAGTATACTTAACTTTAGGTAATTGGAGCGATGCAATATCGGTTTTAAGTGCGGTGTCAGGCTACAGCTTAAATGCGAATTTTGAAGATAACTTTGGTAGTGCAAATGAAAATGGTATTGAATCAATTTTTGAAGTACAGTTTCAGGCTGGAAATGGCGAAGGGAGCATTTTCCCGAATCAGGTGGCTCCTGTAGGCTCAGCAAATGAATTATTAGGAGGGATTGGAGTTCAAAGAGGGGAGAATATTCCATCAAACGATTTATTTGCATCTTTTGAAGCAGGCGATCTTAGAAGGGATGCCTCTATTGGTATTCTGTCCAATGGAACAACAAAGTATGCGAAGAAACTTGTTGAAGTTCCCGCAGCCGATCAAGATTCCGATTTAAACTTTATTGTGTTGCGTTATGCAGATGTTTTATTAATGCATGCTGAAGCATTGAACGAGCAAGGATATATCGCAGACGGTGAAGCGTTTAATTTATTAAATCAGATAAGAAACAGAGCTGGTCTGGCTTCTTTGACATCCTCTGATGTACCTGACCAAGTAAGTTTCAGAAATGCGGTATTAAATGAAAGAAGACATGAGTTTGTGTCAGAAAACCAAAGATGGTTTGATTTAGTACGTACAGGCAGAGCAGTTGATACAATGAATGCAAGTACTTCGGCTTTTACGGTTAGTGATTTTCAATTAATATACCCTTTACCATTAAGTGCAATTGATGCAATTAATGATGCGTCAATTTTTCCTCAAAATCCTGGCTATTAAATTTAATAAGGTTTTAACGGGCTGTTAGAGAATATTTTTTACTTTAACCAAGCCCGTTATTCTAATTAAAAATCTATGAGATCATTTTTATTATTTTCAATTATCATTTTCTCTTTTTTTCTATCATGCAAGGAGAATGTAGTTCAAAAAGAAGAAATTGAAGTTCAAAAAAGCGTTAAGAATGCTGAGTCAATACTTGAAGAATTAAAAAATCCAACAGCATCTAATATTCTTGTTGTTGCACATAGAGGATATTGGAGGTATGCTCCGGAAAACTCTTTGGCAGCTGTACAGGCATGTATTGATCTTGGTGTTGATATTGTTGAAATCGATGTCCGTTTGACAAAAGATGGCCATTTAGTGGCAATACATGACAAAACTGTTGATAGAACGACTAATGGAAGTGGGAAAGTTGAAGACTTTACATTAGAAGAAATAAAAAAATTACGATTGAATAATGGTTGCGGTGTAAAAGGATCTATGCAGCAAGTTCCAACATTGGAAGAAATTATGCTTCTTGCAAAAGATAAGATTTTAATTAATCTAGATAAGACTGAAGGAGAAACCGTACGGCAAGCGTATGATGTTTTAAAAAAAACAGGAACAGTTGATCAAGCAATTTTTAAGGGGAATGATAACTACAAAGTAATGCATGAAAGATATGGGAGTTTGTTAGACTCTATAATTTATATGCCTAAGCTTTGGTATAAGAATAATGATGTAAGGGGTTATATGGAAGAATATGAAAGAGAATTAAATCCTTTTATGTATGAAAATTTGTTTGATTCAGAAGATGCAGAAACTTTCGATTTAATTCCAACAATAAGAAATCAAAAAGATACTTTCTTAGCCATTGCTTTATGGGACGAACTCTGTGCTGGTTATACTGACGAAAAAGCTTTAATTGACGGACCAGATAAATCTTGGGGAAAATTAATTGATCTAGGAGCAAATGCCATTATGACCGATAGACCAAAGGAGTTAATAGAATATTTAAGAGAAAGAAAGCTACATAAGTAGTGAAAGTTATTCGTATCAAATAATTAGAATAACTATTTGAATTAGTTTAGTTTGAGAGTGATAAATATTATCACTCTTTTTTTTGACATAACTTGATAATTACTCTTGAAATAAGATTTCCAATGCCTTTTATCTGGTATGATACTGAGATGAAATCTCTTATATTCAAAAAAAATGCAAAAAAAGTATCATATTAGGTTTGATTTGTGGTAGTAATTAGAAGTAATGGCATTTACTTTTACCATAGTTTATTTTCATAATATATTTATTTGAGTTAGTTAGATTAAAGAATGGTTGATTTTATAAATCAGCCATTCTTTGGTAATATGATTCCCATGAAATACAAAAAATACGTAATCATATTATTAGCTTTTTTAGGATGTAAAAACGGTATAGAAAGTGCAAAAGGTGCAGCTAGTGAATCTTTAGCTGAGGAATTAAAAGTATGGCATCAGGGTTACCTTGATATACATCATATTAATACGGGTAATGGAGATACAACTTTTATGGTTCTTCCAGATAGCACGACACTATTATTTGATGCTGGTTTACTAGATAAAGAAGAATTTGAAAAAAAATGGGCACCACTAAAAGCTACCGCTACATTGCCCAATGATTCATTATCTGCTGCACATTGGATTGCACATTATATAAAAACTGTTTTACCATTAAAAAAGATACCTAAAATTGACTATGCTGTCGTTTCTCATTTTCATGGGGATCATTATGGAAGTTTGGTTGAATTAGCTCGTTATATTCCCATAAATAAGATCATAGATAGAAACTATCCCAATTACAATTTTCCGATTAATTTAAAAAAGTTTCTAAAAAAGGATTCGATTTTTCAGGAATACATCGCATTCATAGAAAAAAGTAAAATCCCATCAGAATCTTTAAGTGTAGGAAGTGATTCGCAGTTGAATTTGGTATATCGGCCTGAGGATTTTAAGACCTTTAAAATCTCTAATGTCAAATCAAACGGTACTATATGGACAGGTGTCGAAAACAGAGCATTCGAATATTTTTCGGCAAATGATATGATTGCATTTTACAATGGAAATTATAATGAAAACCCATTAAGTATCGCGTTGAAAATTTCCTATGGTAAATTTGATTACTTCACTGGTGGAGATAATACAGGGCTACAAGGATATGGATTGCCGAAATGGTTTGACGTAGAAACACCAATAGCAAATGCAGTAGGCAAAGTAGAGGTAGCAACCTTAAATCATCATAGTAATAGAGATGCAACAAACAGCTTTTTTATTAAGACGCTTAACCCTAAAGTAGTTGCGCAGCAATCATGGTGCTCAGACCATCCTGGGCAAGAAGTGTTTCAACGCCTTATTCACAAAGATAGTCTAAGTGAGGATAGAGATATTTTCGCTACCAATATACATCCAGAAACATTAGTTACTTATGGCCCATGGTTTAAAAAGAATTATAAAAGCATGCAAGGTCATATTGTAATTAGGGTGTATCCTAATGGAGATGCTTATGAAGTTTTTGTATTAGATGACTCATCTGCAAAACTATTAATCAAAAAAAAGTATGGGCCTTATCAAGCTCGCTAAATGTAAATATTTCATTTATGATATTAGATTCAGAATTGATTTTAAACCCAGACGGAAGTATTTTTCATCTTCATTTAAAACCACATCAGGTAGCTGATACCATAGTTTTAGTTGGGGACCCAAAAAGAGTTGATATTATTAAATCTTTTTTATCTGATGTTGAATATACAATTCGTAATCGCGAATATGTAAGTACAACGGGCAGGTATAACAATAAGAGAATTACTGTTGTATCCACAGGAGTTGGAATTGGCAACATCGATATAGTACTTAATGAACTTGATGCTCTTGTCAACATAGATTTTGATAAAAGAGAGGTCAATAGTAAGCTTAGAAAACTCAATATCATTCGAATTGGAACTTCTGGAAGTCTTCAAAAAGACATAGAGGTAAATTCGTACGTTCTTTCAGAAAAATCCATAGGTTTTGACAACTTACTATTCTTTTATGATAATCATCAAGATGTAATAAATAAGGAACTCATATCCGTTTTTAAATTTCATATTGCACCTGATCATTTGTTTTTTTCCCCTTATATAATTGATGGCTCTGAGCAACTATTCAATGAATTATATAGTGACAAAACTCACTCAGGTGTAACAATTACTTCTCCAGGTTTTTACGTACCACAAGGCAGGGAATTACGGTTAAAAACAAAACTGAAAAATATTAACGATAAGCTTTCTTCTTTTCAGTATAAAGATTACAGAATATCTAATTATGAAATGGAAAGCTCTGCAATGTATGGCTTGGCAAAAATGCTAGGCCATGAGGCAATAGCAATTTGTCTAGTCATAGCGAATAGATTAAACAAAAACGCAAATGAAAACTATAGGGATGAGGTAAAGGAATTAATAAGGTATGTATTAGACAAAATTTCAAGTTGATCCTTAATTAAACTTCGTTAAAAATTAGATAAAAGAATATGTAACAAAGAAGGTGATAGAATAATGAAAATAAAGAAAATATTAGTTGCTAATAGAGGAGAGATTGCTGTCAGGGTATTACGAGCCTGTACAGAAATTAAGCTAAAAACAGTTGCTATCTATACCTACGAAGACCGGTATTCTCAACATAGATATAAAGCTGATGAAGCATATCAAATTGGCAAAAAAGATCAGCCCTTAAAACCATATTTAGATATTAATGCAATAATTAAGTTAGCCAAAGAGAAGAAAGTCGATGCTATCCACCCAGGTTATGGTTTTTTATCCGAAAACTCTGATTTTGCCAGAGAGTGTAGAAAGAATGAGTTAATATTTATTGGTCCAGAACCCGAAGTTATGGATGCTTTGGGTGATAAAATAACTGCTAAAAAAGTGGCAGTCCAATGTGATGTTCCAATTATTGAAAGTAGCAAAAGAGAACTAACATCATTAAGAATAGCTTCTGAGGAAGCTGATCAAATAGGCTATCCTATTATGCTTAAGGCAGCTTCAGGTGGTGGAGGTAGAGGCATGCGTGTAATCAAATCTAAATCAGAACTAGAACGAAACTTTAATTCTGCAAAAAACGAAGCCTTAAATGCATTTGGTGATGACACGATGTTCTTAGAAAAATATGTTGAAGACCCAAAACATATAGAGGTTCAGATTGTAGCAGATGGTTTTGGTAATATTCGACATCTTTTTGAACGAGATTGCTCAGTACAAAGAAGACATCAAAAAGTTGTGGAAGTAGCTCCGTCATTTGGTCTTCCAGATAGCTTAAAGAAAGATCTTTATAAATATGCTATTGCCATTACGACAAAAGTCAATTATAACAATGTTGGAACCGTTGAGTTTTTGGTTGACAAGAATAAAAAGATATATTTTATAGAAGTTAATCCAAGGATTCAAGTAGAACATACAGTAACAGAAATGATTACTGGAGTCGACTTAGTAAAGACGCAAATTTTTATTGCAGGAGGTTATAGGCTTTCCGATAAACAAATTAAAATTTCTAATCAAGATAGTATAACATCAAATGGTTATGCGTTACAATGTAGGATTACAACTGAAGATCCATTAAATAATTTCACTCCTGACTACGGTACAATTTCGACATATAGAAGTGCTTCAGGAATGGGTATTAGACTTGATGAAGGAAGTATTTATCCATCATACAAAGTAAGCCCGTTTTTTGACTCTATGCTTGTAAAGGTGTCTTCCCAAGGTAGAACACTGGATGGCGCTACTAGAAAAATGGTAAGAGCCTTGAAAGAATTTAGAATTCGAGGAGTAAAGACGAATATTTATTTTTTACAAAATATTATTCAGCATGAAAATTTTAGAAAGGGTAAGGTAACGGTGAATTTTATTCAAAATGAACCTGAACTTTTTAAATCTAAACTACCTCAGGACAGAAGTACTAAATTGACAAAATACTTAGCAGAAATCATTGTAAATGGTAATACAGATGTAAAATTTGTAGATAAAAACAAAATATTCAGAAAACCTAAGATACCCAAGTCTTATAATATATCTGAATTCCCTAAGGGTACCAAAGATTTACTTAATGAATTAGGTCCAGATGAGTTTTGTAGCTGGCTGAAAAAAGAAGAAAAAATACATTTTACAGATACTACTATGCGAGATGCTCATCAGTCACTACTAGCAACTCGCATGAGAACATATGATATGTTAAAAGTAGCGGAGAGTTTTGCTAAAAGACATGCTAATACTTTTAGCATGGAAGTTTGGGGTGGGGCTACATTTGATGTTTGCTTAAGATTTTTACATGAAAATCCATGGGGACGTTTACGAGAACTTCGTAAAGCGATACCAAACATATTACTTCAAATGCTTTTACGAGGATCAAATGGTGTAGGTTATAAGGCGTATCCCGATAACTTAATTGAAAGATTTGTAGTGAAGTCTTGGGAAAACGGTATTGATATATTCAGAATTTTTGATTCCTTAAATTGGGTGAAGGCGATGGAACCTAGTATTAATTATGTTCGAAATCATACGGAGGGAATTGCTCAAGCTGCGATAAGTTATACAGGTGATATTTTAGATAGAAATAATTCAAAGTATAGTTTAAAGTATTATACCCAGCTATCTAAAGACCTAGAAAATGCTGGAGCTCATATGGTCGCTATTAAAGATATGGCAGGTTTATTAACACCTTATGCAGCCGTGGAATTAGTGGAAGCTTTAAAAGATACCGTTGATTTACCAATACATCTTCATACTCATGATACATCTTCTTTACAGTCAGCAACATATTTAAAAGCTATTGAAGCAGGAGTAGATGTAGTGGATGTAGCCCTTGGAGGTTTGTCTGGGTTGACATCTCAGCCAAATTTTAATTCAGTAGTTGAAATGATGAAGTACCAAAATAGAGAGCATAGGTTTAATGTAGAAAGCTTGAATGAGTTCTCAAATTATTGGGAAGATATCCGGGAGTATTATTATCCATTTGAATCAGGCTTAAAAGCAGGTACTGCTGAAGTATTTCAACATGAAATTCCAGGAGGACAATATTCGAACCTAAGACCGCAAGCCGAGGCATTAGGGCTCGGAGATCGTTTTGATGAAGTCAAAAAAATGTATGCTGAAGTCAATACTCTTTTTGGCAATTTAATAAAAGTTACTCCTAGTTCTAAAGTGGTTGGTGATATGTCTATTTTCATGGTAACCAATGAATTAAGTCCTGCTGAAATTTTAGAACGTGGTAATGAAATATCTTTCCCAGAATCTG
>NZ_JBWQOJ010000050.1:0-18977 GCF_056591795.1 Maritimimonas sp. 2210JD6-3
ATTATGAATTTACAACAAAAAAAACAAGCCTATAGAATTTATCTTATTCTTGCGTCCTTATTTATATGTTCACTAGTAGTATCGAATTTAATTTTTCAAAAATTCTTTTACTGGAATCCATTAGGCCTATTTAGATTTGAAATTTCTGTCGGTATTTTGCCCTACCCAATTACTTTTTTAATAACAGATATAATTTCTGAAGTCTATGGTAAGAAGAAAGCTAATGAGGTTGTTTTAGCTGGAATTTTTGCTTCGGTATTTTCGATGGGCATTATCTTAGTAGCTGACAAAGTACCTGCTATTGATGCTTCACCTGTTACCAATGAAACTTTTACAAAAGTATTTGGTTTATCACCTTTGGCAGTATTGGCTTCAATGTTAGCGTATTTATTTGCGCAGTTTATAGATATACGCATTTTCCATTTTTGGAAAGATTACACCAAAGGAAAGCATTTATGGCTTCGTAATAATTTTTCAACGTTTACCTCTCAGTTCGTTGATACCGTCACAGTGTTATTACTACTTTGCTCTTTCGGGGTTTTACCATGGAATATTTTTTATGATCTACTTTTAAGCGGATTCTTATTTAAGATTATTGTTGCCGCATTAGATACACCATTATTGTATCTGTTTGTAGGAATGCTTCGTAGAAAATTTAAGCTTGAAATACATGAAGAGATTGACTTTTTAGGAGAGTCAAATAATATAGATGAGATAAAAGGTATTTAATCCTTAAAGAATATCATGTATTCTATGCTTCATAGCATACATTACGAGCCCCACTCTCGTTTTCACACCTAATTTTTTAAATAAAGAGTCTCTATACCCATCTATGGTTTTAGGGCTTAATGCCATTTCTTGAGCAATTTCTTTGTAGGTTTTTTCTGAACATGCCAGTTTAATCATTTCTAGTTCATTAGGGTTTAAGGAAGGTAAATCGCTCAAATCCTGATTAAAAGATCTCTGTAATGTTTTTGATACATGTTTCGTATGGTAAAAACCTTCGGTAAGTACTTCGGTCAGCGCGGTTTTTAATTCATTAGGGTGAATATCTTTTAGCATATAACCGCGTGCACCTTTTCTAATTATTTTAATAATTAATACCTCATCATCTTCCATAGATAGGGCTAAGACCTTTATATTAGGTTTATTTTTACTTAACCAATCTGTTGTTTCGATACCATTCATTACAGGCATTTTCACATCCATTAAAATGATATCTGGATCATTTGAAATAGCACTTAATTTATCTATTAATTCTTGACCGTTTTTTGCATGATACAATACATTAAATTCATCGAATGAATCTACTAATCCTTTTAAAGATTGTGCAAATAATAAATGGTCATCTACGATTACTACATTATACTTTTTCATATTTTTTTTCTAAAGGATATTTTAAAGTGAGCATTACGCCCTTATTTTTTTTAGATTTCATATTAAAAGCTGCATTAATAAGTTTAGCTCTACTTTGCATATTTATTAAACCAGAACCTAAGTTAATTTTACTCTTCTCAAACCCTACGCCCGAATCTTTGGCAATGATTTCTAAAAAATCATTGGTATAATTTAACGTTACTTTTAACGATTTTGCTTTTGCATATTTTATAGTGTTCGATAAAAATTCTTGTAATATTCTAAAAAGAATGATCTCGTCTTTTTTATCGATAGCTATTGAGTCGCCATTCACTTCTAAATCTGCTTCTAAAAAATTAAGCCTATTAAAACGATGTAATTCTAATTCGATAGATTTTTCTAAACCCATATTTTTAACGGTCTCAGGGTTTAAAAGCTTAGAAAGCATACGTATTTCTTGTAAACTTTCTGAGATGATCTCGCTAGTTTCATCTAGAATTTGTTTTTGATCATTAGCAACGCTAGGTTGTAAGATATTTAATTGCATTTTGGCTACTGATAGCAATTGCCCTACATGATCGTGTAATTCCCAACTTATATTTTGTAAGGTCTGTTCTTGTGTTTCTAATTGCGATTTAATAATCTCTTCTTCAAATCGAATCTCATTGGCCCTTTTTTCTAATAAGAATTTTGTTTTTCTATTTTGAAAAATACTAAAGATAATTATGATTACCACCACTAATATTACAACGGTTAACGTTGTAATGATAATTATTAAAGTGTTATTGCCAGTATCCATAATTGCTACTAAGTTAATGAAACTTAGTGTTAGTTATGATTCAAATCAACTTCTTTTATAATACTTCGTAATGCTTTATTATCTGACAAATATTTATTTTTAGCCTGTTGAAATATGCTAAATAACACAATCATGGCAATAGCAAAAATCAGTACCACAATGGTGCTAATTATAATTATTAGTGTGATTCTTTCCTGCTCCATATAAAACCAAATGTGAAAATTAGATACATCAAAGAACCCAGAATATATACAGTATGATATAAATTGTGTACATAATCAAATGTTGAGTAATAATTTTGAACAATAGAAAATGGAATGGTTCCCCCGTAAAAAATTAGAATCCCTACGCTAATCCAAAACAGCAGTTTTCTATGAAATAATAGAATTTTGTCTGATCTTAATAACTCTACTAAATAAAAAATAGCTGAGATAACAAGGAATAAAGATCCGATAATTCTTGAATGACTTTCTAAACTTGTTAGAAAATTTTCTAAGAATAACCAGTTAATAGCTACTGCCAAAAGATATAATACCATGAATCCTTTTACCCATTTTTTGAAATTTACTGTTTCAAGTAATCTGTAAAAAATTAAGAGATACATTATTTTCCAAATTGGGAACATAATGTTAAATAGCCAGTAACTATATTCATCTTTATATAACCAAACTCTTTTAGTAGCCATGATACTTCCTAATTGCTCGGTAATCACAACAGACCAGAGAATAATTAAAATGTATTTCAATGCTGTGCCTTTATATTTCCAATAAAAGAATGTGGCAAAAATGGCAGCTATTATCTCTGATAATAGTAAGACTTTTAACATATTATAATCGTATAATTATTTTTAAATATTAATTAATATTAATCGAAATCATCATCTCCACTATGTGGTGGTGGAACTGGTGTCCCACCATTAATACCTAAACCTTCATCTTGAATACTATTAGTCAGCATAAACCCTCCCTGTTGAACGTCTGGCTTGTTTTTTAAATCTTTAAAAAGGACAATTTTTCCTCCACTAATAGTATAAGATGACTCTGCTCTTCCATTCGATTTAGTTGGTGTAAAAAATACATTGGATTGAAATGGAGTATTGCCTTTATCTTTGAAAGAACCAAAAGTTACTTTAATCCCTTTAGGAGTTACTTTATGTTCTCTAGATACTTGTTTAATGTATTCTAGATAATCATCTAAAACATCAAATTCAAAAATTACAGATCTGGTATCATTAAAATCAGGTCTTCTTTGACTATTCCTCACATAGTCACTTACTACACTATCTTTCTTATTGTAGTTTTTGTAAAATTCGAATACTTGATCATTGCTAAGTAAATCTTTTTTAAGTCTTTGAAGGTCTATTGAATCTGTTTCCGGTTTTGGTTTATTAGTATTGCAATCACGTAATAATAAAAATGCGAGTAATGCAATTAGAATAAGATTTAATACTACTGCTGGTCGTTTGAGATTTTCCATAATAAAGGGTTTATGATTAGTAGCTGCAAATTACCAATAAAAGCTAAGAATAGTAAAGGGGAAAATGCCCCTTTTTTATACAGGAAAAACCCTTATCAAATTCAGGAATAAACCTCTTGTAAAGACATAAAAGAGGCTGCATCTTTGTAGTGTAAATATTTTAGAGTTAATTATTTGGGTTAGTTACAGAAACTTATATTTTGGTCAATACTCCTTAATCTCCTAATGCTATGAAAAAGACTTTTCGGTATTTAGATAATAAAGCTGGGAAAGTTGCTATGAAAAGGACCAAAATATAAGTTTTTTATTTTATTGAAATACGAACTACTAATCCTTCATTAGCGCGCACGTTAAACACCGTAGCATCTTCAAAAATAAAATATTGTCCCTTTATGCCCTTTAGAATGCCACGATACGATTGTTCTTTTTCAATATTTAAACTTTTTACCTTGGTGGGATATGTTTTTACGGGAAACTCTATTACAGTTTCTTTAGAGGTCCCCTGTATGTAATATTCTTTGACTTCATTAGGAATAAAAGAGGCTAATCGTTGTTTTTCAGAAGCTAGATCTAAATCTTCAACATCATTGGTTAGCATTTTTCGCCAGTTGGTTTTATCTGATATGTGTTCTTTTAAAGCAACTTCAGTAATTCCAGCAAGGTAGCGATTCGGTACTTCTACAATTTCTATGGCCTCGTGCGCACCTTGATCTATCCATCGTGTAGGTACTTGTTGTTTTCGGGTAACTCCTACTTTAACATTACTTGAGTTTGCTAGATAAACAATATGTGGTTGCAATTGCATTGCTTTTTCATAGGCTAAGTCTCGATCTTCTTTATCTAGATGGGCAGTACTTAGCTCTGGTCGCATAATCCAATCACCTGCTCTTGGGGTTTCATAAAAACAACCTTTACAAAATCCCTGTCTATAAATCGGTTTATCTAAGCCACAGTTTAAGCATTCGTGTTTTACAAAATCTAACTGAATTTCTTTATCAAGTAATTGATTTACATTAATAAAATCAGTACCCATATCGAGATAATAAGCAATTGGGCTTAAAAACTCAGTTTTCATTTTTTTTAAAACCCCTTGATATTTCATTTGCTTATAACTTTAACGGTTTCTTTTACTTTTTGTGCTATTTTTCTGGCCTCATGTATATTTTTATGCGTAATAGTAATATGTCCCATCTTACGAAAAGGTTTTGTTATTTTTTTTCCATAAATATGAGGAGTGGCACCATCGATAGCTAAAACAGCATCAATATTTTTATATATCACATTGCCAGTGTAATTTTCGGCACCCACTAAATTCACCATAATGCCGCCAACTTTACTGGAGGGATTTCCTAAAGGTAAATTCAAAATAGCACGAATGTGCTGTTCAAATTGATTCACATAAGAAGCTTCAATACTGTAATGACCGCTATTATGAGGTCGTGGAGCTACTTCATTTACGATGATTTTATCATCTTCTGTTTGAAACATCTCTACGGCAAGTAAGCCTACATGTTTAAATGCATCAGCTACGTTTAAGGCGATTTCTGTAGCTTTTTTAGCTATATTGTCATCAATTCTTGCTGGACAAATAACATACTCTACCTGATTGGCTTCGGGATGAAATTCCATTTCAACCACAGGATATGCCTTGACCATACCACTTGAATTTCTAGCAACAATGACTGCCAATTCATTTTTAAAAGGAATTAATTCTTCAGCGATACATTCCACATTTGGAAGTTGGGTGATATCTTTTTCTGACTTAACAATCTTTACCCCAGTACCATCATAACCAAAGCGCGCACTCTTCCAGACAAAAGGATACGCTAATCCTCCATTAGAAATAGCGTCTTTGATTTCATGAGCAAAAGCAAAGCGAGAAAAATCTGCAGTAGGGATGTTATGATCTCTATAGAAAAGTTTTTGTATTGCCTTGTTCTGAATGGTTCTAATGGTTTTAGACGAAGGAAACACTGGTAATCCTTCACTTTCTAAGGCTTCCAATGCATCAACATTTACATTTTCTATTTCAATAGTTAGCAAGCTTACTTTCTTTCCAAATTCATAGACAGTATGATAATCTAGCAAATCACCTTGATGAAATTCATTACAAATAGTAGCACAGGGCGCATTTTTTGAGCTATCGAGTATAGCAGTATAGATATCAAATTTTTGTGTTTCGGTCAACAACATTCGACCTAGTTGACCTCCGCCAAGAATACCTAACTTAAAATCTGATGAAAAATAATTTGCCACTTAAAAATTAGTTATGGTTAATGAATTGCCGCTTCGGGTTGCTCTATATTGTCGTGCGGCAAGCTGTGTTCCGCTTAAAGGCGAACCATCAAGAATTGAAAATTCGCTACTATCGCATTCGCACACCATTTTTACACCATTAATACGCATAGTAGAGCATTGATTCGGGGAAATATGTGGGCAAGCGGCATCCCATGCTAAATATTGAGATGAAGAAAACCTAAAAACAATAATACCTTTAATACCTTGATTCGGTATAAATGCTGTGCCGTTATCAAATAATAAATCTTGATATAAAGCCAAATTCAGATTAATCGTTACGTTCACAGGTACATTCGGCAAAATTGAATTTCCATCATCATTACTAGTACACCCTAAAATAGTAACAAAAAACAGGATGAAGAGCGATTTTTTCATACTTATGAATTAACTGCTGCAAGTTAGTAAATAAGCTTGCAAATTAAAATATTTTGTACATTTGTATGCGAATCTCATGCAGAATGCTTCTGTTTGAGATTTTTGTTTATTTAAATAATGTAATTATGAGTAAAGTAGCATACTATACGGCAGAAGGTTTAAAAAAACTAAAAGAAGAATTAGAACATTTAGAACATGTTGAAAGGCCACGAGTGTCTAACGAAATTGCTGAGGCAAGAGACAAAGGAGACTTAAGTGAAAATGCAGAATATCATGCAGCAAAAGAAGAACAATCTTTATTAGAATTTAAAATAGCACAGTTAAAAAATGTTGTGGCTAGTGCGCGTCTTATAGACGAAAGTCAATTAGATACTTCTAAAGTTTTGGCATTATCGACAGTTAAAATAAAAAATACAGCTAATAAGATGGAATTTACTTATACATTAGTTGCAGACTCTGAAGCCGATTTTAAAACAGGAAAGATATCTGTAAATTCTCCTATTGGTAAGGGTTTATTAGGTAATTCTGTAGGTGATATCGCTGAAATACAAGCGCCAAATGGGGTAATGAAATTTGAAATATTAGAAATCACCAGAGCATAATGGCATCTATTTTCACAAAAATAATTAATGGAGATATACCTTGTTATAAGGTTGCTGAAAATGATGATTTTTTTGCGTTTTTAGATATTAATCCAAACGCTAAAGGGCATACGCTAGTTGTGCCTAAAAAAGAGGTGAATAAATTTTTTGACTTAGATAAAGAAACCTATACTGGATTGCTAGAGTTTTCTAGAAAGATAGCTATAGCTCTTGAAAAAACGATTCCTTGTTTGCGTATCGGAATGTCTGTAATTGGTTTAGAAGTACCCCATGTGCATGTGCATTTAATTCCGCTAAATTCGATGAGTGACATTAATTTTAAGAAAAAAGTTAGCTTGACCAAGGAAGAATTTGAAACGATTGCAAAAACAATTGCAGCGCATTTATAGTTCGTTTAAGAGGACAGTAAATGTAGTGCCTTTGCCTAATTCAGATTTTTCTACATAGATTTTTCCTCCATGATAATCTTCTACAATACGTTTCGTGAGTGATAGACCTAGCCCCCAGCCACGTTTTTTTGTAGTATAACCTGGGTCGAATATTTTTTTAAACAGATTTTTCGGGATGCCTTTTCCAGAATCGGAAACATCGATTTTTACGTATTTATCATCTTTAGAAGCAATTTTGATTGCGATGCTTCCTTTGCCTTGCATCGCATCAATAGCATTTTTAACAAGATTTTCGATTACCCAACTAAATAGTTGTGCATTGATCATCGCATAAATCTTTTCTTTATTTGTTATTTCTAAACTAAAATCGATCAACTTTGAACTTCTAGATTCATAGTAGTCGTATGCTTTTTTAGTTTCTAGAACAACATCATAACGATCTAACTTGGGTATAGAACCAATTTTAGAAAAACGATCAGCAATGGTATTTAAACGTTCTACATCTTTTTCGATTTCGACTACGGTAGCTTCATCGGCATTTTCCATACGCAATATTTCTACCCATCCTAATAAGGAAGATAATGGCGTACCTATTTGATGTGCTGTTTCTTTAGCAAGACCCGCCCACAATCTATTTTGTTCGGCTGATTTATTGGTTTTAAAAACCATATAAATTACTGTCCCAAATAAAAGTAAAATTAGGAGTAAAGCTAAAGGGTAATATCGTAACCTATTTAATAGATCAGAATCTTTATAATAAATGTAATCAGTAGTCTCTCCTTTTTCAGACTTTTCCGAAGCATAAGTAACCGTTAAGGGTTTATTCTCGCTCTTCATTTTTTTAAGTTGATTTGTAAGGTAAAGCCTATCTTCGATTGGTAGGTTTTTGAAATCAAATGTTCTCTCAACATCTAAGTTTGCCCAAAATTTTATAGAGCCATCATTCCAAGTAACAATCATTGGAATATTTGTGTTATTGGTTAAAATCTCTCCTTCTAAACTTATATCTTTATTTAAATCAGGAGAATTCATGTTTTTCATTGCACCAGCAATTACTTCCATTTTCTGTCGCTCTTCTTGCTTAAACTTTTGAAAAAACACATTTGTATTCCATAAAATAAGGGCAACAACTAAAAAAGCAGCAATACCAAGTAACCAACGAAGTAAATTCTTATTCTGGGGGAGATTCATTTTAACAAATATAAAATTATCTTTTAGATAAGTAAAAAAATTGTGTTCAAATTATATCGCCTGATATTGTGTAATTTTACAATTCAAAAAATCATAGATGTTAACGATAGATCCTAAAAAAATAACAACACAAAAGTTGCATTCATATTTATTGAGTGCAATAGCACCAAGACCTATTGCTTTTGCGAGCACTATTGATAGGGAAGGTAGGCCAAACTTATCTCCTTTTAGCTTTTTTAATGTTTTTAGCGCGAATCCGCCTATTATGATATTTTCACCTGCAAGACGAGTACGTAATAATACAACAAAACATACCTTAGAAAATGTAATGCAGGTGAAAGAAGTAGTAATTAATGTAGTAAACCATGCTATTGTACAGCAGATGTCATTATCGAGTACCGAATATGATAAAGGAGTTAACGAATTCAAAAAAGCTGGGTTAACTATGTTGCCGTCTGATTTTGTAGCACCGTATCGTGTAGCAGAGTCTCCGGTACAATTTGAATGTAAAGTAAATGAAATAGTACCGTTAGGAGATCAAGGTGGAGCGGGTAATTTAATTGTCTGTGAAGTGGTTAAATTACATATTAGCGAGCATGTTTTAGACGAAAATAGTGTTATAGATCAACATAAATTAGATTTAGTAGCAAGGGCAGGAGGTAGTTACTATTCTAGGGCTAAAGAGGGCTTTTTTGAAATTCCAAAACCTTTAAGTACTTTGGGTATTGGCGTAGATCAAGTTCCTGAAACTATTAGAAAAAGCGATGTGTTGACGGGTAATGATTTAGGGATGCTTGGTAATGTAGAAGCGCTGCCTAATCAACAAGCTGTTGATAACTTTGCGAAGCATAATCCTCAATTTTCAAGAAAAAACACGCTAGAAAAACATACATTTGCCAAAGAGTTTTTAGCAAAAAATGATGTAGAAAGTGCTTGGAAAGTACTTTTATTAAAATAATATTATGGAAGTAACAGGAAAGATCAAAAAAATTGACGAAACCAAGACGTACGGAGCTAGTGGTTTTAGAAAAAGAGAAATGGTAGTAACTACCGATGAACAATACCCTCAAATGTTGTTGATTGAATTTGTACAAGATAAATGTGATGTGCTTAATAATTTTCAGGTTGGTGAAGATGTAAAAGTAAACATCAATTTACGAGGTAGAGAATGGATCAATCCAGAAGGTGAAGCAAAATATTTTAACTCTATTCAAGGATGGAGAATTGAAAAGCAACAAGCAGTGACAGGTCAGCAAATTCCACCAGTAGAAGCTGTTGATGCTTTTGAACCTGCAGATTCAGTTACCGAAAACGAACCAGACGATTTACCGTTTTAATATTTCGTCATTGCAATTCGTCAATAACGAAGAAGCAATCTTTTAAAAGATTACCACGTCATTTTATTCCTCGTAATGACGACGACAATATTAAGGCTTCAATTTTGGAGCCTTTTTTTTATTGCCTAGAAAGCACTAATTTGCTTGGGTTAATTTCTATAAATGAATATTACAAAAACTATAGAAAATCTTTTTAAGCGTTTTTTACCTTCTCCTTTTACCATAGCGGTATTGTTAACACTTTTCACAATACTCATAGCACTTTTGTTTACAGAGAACCAAAGTGATGATGTTCATTTATTAAGTGTGTTATCTTATTGGGAACATGGCATTTGGAATAATGGTTTACTCGTATTTGCGTATCAAATGATGTTGATATTAGTATTGGGGCATGTACTCGTATTAAGTAAACCCATGAGTATGCTTATTCAAAAGATTACAAATCTAGTTACCAACACACAAAACGCTGTAGTTTTGGTAAGTATTACTACGATGCTGGTTTCTTTTTTTAACTGGGGATTAGGTCTCATTTTCGGCGCTATTTTAGCGCGTAAAGTAGGTGAACATGCACAGAAAAATAACATAGAAATTAATTACCCTTTAGTGGGTGCAGCAGGGTATGTGGGCTTGATGATTTGGCATGGAGGTATGAGTGGATCTGCACCGTTAAAAGTTGCAGAAGCAGGTCATTTAAAAGAATTGATGACGGGTGTTTCTGATGTTTCATTAGTTGCCAATCTACCTGAGTTAGTATCAACGTATAGCACAATTTTCAGTTGGTGGAATTTATTGATTTTTACAGTAGTGTTGGTAGCTGTGCCATTGTTTTTACGATTTTTAGCAAACACAACAGAAACGACTCCTATTGATTTGCCCGAATATGAATTTAAATCTAACCAAGAGCAACCTATTAGTGGGGCTGAAAAATTAGATTACGCTAAATGGTTAGCTTTATTATTTGGGGTAATCATACTTCTTGCTTTTGTTTTTCAATACAGATTAAAGTTGCTCGATTTTATTATCACACCCAATATGCTCAACTTCTTTATGATTGGTTTAGCGATTATACTGCATGGTAGCTTTAAAAGTTTTTTAAATGCTGTTGAAGAAGCTATTAAAGGAACTTCAGGTATTCTGATTCAATTTCCGTTATATTTTGGTATCATGGGTATTATGAAAAGTACAGGTATGGTAAATGGTATCTCAGATTTTTTTGTTTCTATAGCTAATGAAACAACGCTGCCTATTTTTACATTTTTTAGTGCGGGCTTAGTCAATATTTTTGTACCAAGTGGTGGCGGGCAATGGGCAGTACAAGGCCCTATTGTTGTTGAATCTGCATTAAAATTGGGTGTGCCTTTACCAAAAGCCATTATGGCATTAGCCTATGGAGATCAGATAACAAATATGCTACAACCCTTTTGGGCATTACCGCTTTTAGGGATTACAAAATTAAAGGCAAAAGAGATTTTACCCTATACGTTATTGCTAATGTTTGTAGGTTCTGCTATTTATATTTTAGGGCTCTTGCTATTCTAAATTATGTATGTACTCAATAAAGACCTTTGGTTTCCTAACCCCGAAACAGCTTCACTTGAAGGAGTATTAGCTATTGGAGGAGACCTATCTGTAGCGCGATTGCAATTAGCGTATAAAAATGGAATTTTTCCTTGGTTTTCTGAAGACGATCCTATTGTTTGGTACTGCCCAGATCCTAGGATGGTATTGTTTCCTGAGAAATTAAAAGTTTCCAAAAGCATGAGACAAATTCTCCGTAAAGGTGCGTATGAAATCACTTTTAATCAAGCGTTTGAACAGGTTATAGAGCATTGTAAAACCATAAACCGTAAAGATCAATTGGGTACTTGGATTACTGGTGAGATGAAAACAGCTTATATTAAGCTTCATAATGCAGGATGGGCAAAATCTGTTGAGGTATGGAGATTTCTAGACTCTGATCGAAATGATAAAGAATTAGTAGGTGGTTTATATGGAATTGATCTAGGAACTGTTTTTTGTGGAGAAAGTATGTTTAGTAAAGTTTCAAATGCTTCAAAAATTGCATTTATTTACCTTGTTCAAAAATTGAAAAATGAGCACTATACATTATTAGATTGCCAGATTTATAATAAGCATTTAGCGAGCTTGGGTGCAGAAGAAATATCTAGAAAAGAATTTTTAAAGTATCTTTGATGCTTCATAGAATAACTGAGTTAAAATGCCGTTTTATTCTGTAACCTACACGCAATGTACTAATGAAACTACAACCACTAACACGAATACTCATTATTCTTAGTTTGGTTTTTTTAAACTTTGGTTGTGATCAGATTTCTAAAAGTTTGGTCAGAGATCGTATTTCATCAAACGAACGTATTAATGTTATAAATGACAGCTTGATATTTACTAAAGTAGAAAATTCGGGAGCAGCTTATAGTTTAGGTGCAAATTTGAGTCCGGTAGCTAAAAAGATTATTCTTCAAATAATTCCTGCAATTGTGTTGTTAGTTTTGCTTATTGTTTTACTAACCTCAAAAGATTACACTTTACCAATTATGATAGGTTTTTGCTTTATTGTTGGTGGTGGTATTGGCAATGTATTTGATAGAATTGCCTATGGCTCTGTGACAGATTTTGTCTATGTTGATTTGGGCTTTTTCGCTACTGAAATATTTAATATGGCTGATGTCTCAATTGTTTTAGGAACATTAATTGTTATAATATTCTCGATTTTTGATAGAAAACCTAAGGAAACTAAAATAGCCTAGTATGAATATAAAAGATGCGCAACTAACCGTTGATGAATGGATAAAAACGCATGGGGTTCGTTATTTTAATGAACTTACTAATATGGCACAATTAACTGAAGAAGTTGGTGAGGTTGCTCGAATTATTGCCAGACGCTATGGTGAACAAAGTGAAAAAGAGTCTGATAAGAATAAAGATTTAGGAGAAGAGCTTGCAGACGTACTATTTGTTGTATTATGTCTTGCTAACCAAACTGGTGTTAATCTACAAGAAGCTTTTGACAAAAAACTCGATCTAAAAACTAAACGAGATCACAATCGGCATCATACGAATGAAAAACTTAAATAATGAAGTTTTTAGAATTAGTTAAACAACCAAGCTATTGGAAAATAGTTTTTCGAATTGGTATCCTATTTTTCGTTTTATTGATCATTATTTCTTTGCTTTTTAATAGCTTTTCTGATATTTTAAAGTTTGATATAAATGCTGTAGTTACTAAAAACTTTTCTGAAGGAAAGTGGCTACGTTTTGTAGTAACGAAATTATTTATTAGTATCGCTTATGCTATGTTTGTAACAGCAAAAAATATGAGAGAGTAATTAAAATCTAACCCTAAAAACTAGATTAGGCGTAAAGCGTAAGCCTTTTTGAACATTTTCGATTAATTCTAAATCGTTGTTAAAGTTTTGTCCCACTTGATAAGATCTATCTAGTAGGTTTTGCTTATTATAAATATTTAAGAAAGAGATACCAATTTTTCCTTTCCAGTTAGTGTTTTTAGAAAATAGAAAATCATACGTTGTAGAAAAATCTAGTCGATGGTAGTTTGGTAATCGACTTGCATTAATAGTTCCAAAATTAATTTCAAAAGGATCATTTTCATCCAATCCAGTACTATTGGTAAAAGGTTTACCACTTCTATATTTCCATCCGAGAGAAAAGTTGAAATTTTTATATTTCAAAGTGTGATTCCAGTTAAGGTTATGTCGAATATCAAAATTTCCTGAAAATTTTTCACCTTCATTAAGGTCATCAAAAATAAAATCTGACCAGCCTAGTGAATAGCTTATCCAGGTTCTGTAGTTTTTAATTCTTTTTTTAATCAGTATGTCGATGCCATAATTATCACTTTTTCCATTAGAGAAATCTTGTGTTGTATTTGAAAATCCTCGTGTTAGCGAAGAGAGCCCATCTATTTCTTTGTAGTACCCTTCTATACTCAAATTCCAATTATTTTTATCAAAATTAAACCCTGCGCTTAGCTGTTTGCTATTTAAAATAGAGATGTCTTCTCCGTTAGGCAATGCCCAAACCTGATTTTCTAATCCGAAATCAGAAGTGTCAAACTCAATAACTTGACTTATTGATTGATTTTTTATTTCACCTGATAAATTAAATCTTAGATCATTAGTAAGGTAAGTTTCTATGTGTAAACGTGGTTCTATAAAAAAATCACCTGTTACAGAAAAAGAATTTGCACGTAACCCAGCATTTATAATTAGTTTTTTAGCATTTATAAATTGATAAGAAGCATAAAAAGCATTTGTGGTATTATTGGCTTCATCGCTAATTGTAAAACTTTCTTCAGGCGAAAAAGAGGTATTATTTTGTATTAAAAAAGAAACATTATTTGTTGTAAATTGATAACCAAGTTCTACTGTGTTTTTCTGATTTAATTTTGTAATTGCTACAGCTTGAACTTCTAGTTCGCTTATATCATTATTCTTATTGGTTTCAATACGGTCATCTTGATCGAATTGATCAATTCCGTTATATCTAAGGTTATAATTAGAGTTGTTAAAACTAATTCTTTGCTCGAATTTTTCATTCCATTTCCTTTCCCATGAAGCTTGAAACCCATTATTCTCAATTTCTAGATCATCTCTAGTAGTTTCGTCAATGTCTTCATAATCAAAATTAGCTATATAATCTAATTTGTTTTTTACATATAGACTACTAAGAACTAACTTATCCTTTTTGGAAAGACTAGCTAGAACTTTCGCATTAAAATCGGTGAAATAAAAATCGTTATTTACCTCATTAGCCTCTATATTTTGTTGGTTTTGACCAATGCGTGAATTCTGAAATACTTTTTTACTTATTTTGTCATAAGTAAACGTATTTATGATATCATTAAAAGAGCGTCTTGCTGAAATGATTAGACCTAGTTTTTCATTAAATAATGGTGTTTTTAAAAAAGCATCAGCATGTGTCATATTAAAACCAAACCCACCATTTACTTTTAATGGGATTTTTTGCTGCGAGTGAATATCAATAACACCAGATATTCTATTGCCGTATTTGGCGTTAGCTCCGTTTTTATAAATCGTTATTTCGTCTGTTATATAAGGATTGAATGCTGATATCATTCCGAAAAAATGACCACTGTGATAAATCTTTATACCGTCCCATAGAATTAAATTTTGATCGGGCGTGCCTCCTCTTACATGCAACCCAGAAGCCGTTTCATTAGGGCTTTGAATACCAGGTAGTGATTGTAAACTTTCAAGAACATCGGGCTCGGTTAATCCAGGCAGAATGCCAAGAGTATTGGGTTTTATTTTTGTGGTACCATCATTAATTTGAGAAATACCTTGGGTAATATATTCTTTTACAATAATCTCTTCGAGTTGTTCATTAAGTGCTGCCAAATATATTTTATTACAATATTCTTTTTTAAACTCTTTGGCAATTAGTTTTTGGGTTTTAAACCCTAAATAATGAATCGCTATTGTATCTGTATCCTTTACATTATGAAGCTGAAAATACCCTTTTTTGTTTGTGGTGACTCCTGTACCTTGATTGTTGTTAATGATTTCTGCTTTTTCTAAAACTTCTAAGGTTGTTTGATCAAAAATATAAGCACAAATAGTTTGAAGGTTACCTTGCTTTTTTCTAATTATATAATACCTGTTGTTAACTTTTTCGAAAACTAGGTTTGAACTTTGTTGAATTTTATTGAGAATAATCTGTAGAGAAATATTTTTTGCAGTATAGGTAAAAAGTTGATTATTTATAATAGCATCTGAATATGAAAAACGCAAGTTAAAATCGTGTTCTATTTGTGTTAAAACAGATTTTAAAGAATCATTATTAAAGTTAACAGTAGCTGTCTCTTGAGAATAAGAACTAAGAGAAGTGATCAATAAGAAAATCCAAAAGAAACGTTTCATTAACCTTTAACGAGAATAACGGTGTTTTCGTTTTTAAAAGTATAATTTATTTCCATAGGAATGAAAACTGTTTTTAAAGCAAGTTCGAGATCTTTATGACTAAAACTACCAGTAAAACGTTCATTTGTATCTATATTTTGAAACGCTATTTTAATATCGAATTGTTTTTCTAATGCTTTGATTACTTGTAATAATGGAGCGCTTCTAAACGTAGATTCTCCTTGTATCCATAAAGGTAATGGCTCGCTGAAAGTATATTCTTCTATAATATTGTTATTATTTCTAAAAGCTTTTCCCCGTGTTAAAATAACTTCTTCAGTATTGCTTTTGGTTTTAACTTTTCCTTCATAACAAAGTACTTCGAAGTAGTTGTCTTGATAAATAACGTTAAATTCTGTACCTAAAACTTCAACACTACCTTTTTTAGTTTTAACTATAAATGAAGTTCCTTTTTTAACCTTAAAAAATGCCTCTCCGTTGAGGTTAATTTCTCTTTTATCTTCCCATTTTTTCTTATTATACTGTATGCTTGACTTCGCATTTAGCCATACTTCAGAACTATCAGGTAAAATGACAGCAAGTTGTTCGCCAAATTTTGTTGAAACAGTAGTTGAAGAATTGAAGAAATAATAACCTCCAAAAAGTAGCGCTATAGAAGCTGCGGTAGCATACACCCAATTTGGAATCAATTTTTTTACCTTAGTTTGTGTAATTATTTTTTGCTGCACTTTATCAAATATTGCTTTTTTATCAAAAGCTGGCATAAGAAACCTATCAGAACCTTCTTTGATATTCTGATAGTCTTTAAAGGCATCAGATCGCTCAAAATTGGTAAGCTCTTCAGGTGTGAGCTCGTCATTTATCCAGCGTGCTAAAAAAGTTTCATCGTAATTTTGTTCCATGTAATGACCTATATGTTTACTAATAAACAGTTATATAGAAGTTTACCCTACCTCAAATATTTTTAATTTCTTTTCTAAGACTGATTAGCGCTTTATGCATTCGTTTTTCTACGGCTTTTACCGATATGCCTAACAGCTCAGCTATCTCTGCATACTTTTTTTTATCAATTCTACTCAATAGAAAAACTTCACGCTGTGCCTCTGTTAAATTGGCAATAGCGTTTTGCAATTTTTGCATAAATTCTTGTTCTTCTAAGAGAAAACTTGGGTCTTCATGGTTTTCTCTTGAATTAAAACTTTGTTCATATTTTAGTACTACTTTTTTATGCTCAAATGCATTGTAGAATAGATTATTTACCACTGTGAATAGAAATGCCTTTACCTTCTCAATCAATACTTTTGTACAATTTTTCCATAAGCGCACAAAAGCCTCTTGCGTAAAATCTTCGGCTTGATTTATATCACCACATTTGTAGAAAATAAAATTACGAACTGTTTCAGCATGCTCATTAAATACTTTTTCAAAGACTTTTGGTTCGCAGATAGATAGATTTTCTTTCATTAAAACAAACTTAACAAAAATATTTAAGCAAATAGGTAGGGTATTTTTTAGTTAATCGGTTTGTTATATGAATAGTAATTTTCATAAGCTTATATAAGCACAGTTTGGTTTTTTGATTTGCAAAAGCTGCCTTTAATAGAGGTAGCTTTTGTTTTTCAAAACTTTTAAAATAAAAGGTAGGGTGTTTCATTTTAAACCTGTTTATATCAAAACAAAAAGATTAACCCATTAAAATAGAATGTATGAAATGGATAAGAATAAACACATGGACAATTTTAGTGATATTTTTCGCCATCACGTTTAGTGCATGTAATAGAGATGATGAAATTATAACACCTAGGTCTGAAGTTACCGATAATGGAAACGATACACCTTCAGATAATGAGTCTAACAATAATAATGGTTCTGATGGAGATGATAACGAATCATCAGGAACTGAAACTAGCTCTGAAGGAGAAATTACTTTATACAGAGTAAGTGGTGATAACTTAGAAAAAATTAAAGACTATAAGGTTTCGGGGCAAGATTTAAATTATCAGCAAGATGTAGCCAAACATCAAGAAATATGGGAGTTAACAAAAAAAATAATCCCTTCAAATTATAGAAGCTATATGAGTGAATTTATGATTTATAACGGGGAGGTTTCTGGCTCCGCTGGTTATGTATATCAAACCAAGCAAGATTTATCTAAATGGCATATGGGTATTGCTATTAACTATGCAGACAATAAACAAGAACTAACATATACATTGATTCATGAATTCGGTCATATTTTAACTTTAAATAGTACGCAGCTTGATGCAAATATTACTGAAAGCTCTTGCTCTAATTTTTTTACAAGTGAAGGTTGTGCTAAAAATCAATCGTATATTAATAAACTTCACAAAAGCTTTTGGGCAGATATTTGGAGCGAATTTGAACAAGCTCTAGATAGTGAGTCTTCTCACCAGAATTTTTATGAAAAATACCAAGATCGTTTTGTGACGAATTATGCAGCTACTAATCCTGGGGAAGATATAGCTGAAGTATTTGCCACTTTCGTAACAAGAAATGATAGGCCTTCTGGTTCTACAATCGCTGAAAAGAAACTACTATTAATGTATGAGCACAATGAATTGGTAGAACTGCGTAATTATATTAGAAATAACACACAATCGAGAGCTAAAAGAGGCGGTATTTCTCTTGCATTACCAGCACCGGGAAGCTGGAAGCAAGCAAATACACTTGGGAATTCTAAAAAATCTCATTGCAAGTTAAAACATTAAATAATAAAAAATGCTCGCAATAGGGTTGTGAGCATTTTATCAAAATTTTACAAGATGAAAAACTTAACGATAATTTTTATGCTAATCGCACCACTCATTTTTTCATGCAACTCTAGTAAGCTCAACTCACAAGAGGCGTATATACAATTGACCAAGAAACGGTGTTTTGGTAAATGCTCAACGTATGATCTTTTTATATATAATAATAATATTGTAAGCTATAATGGTATCGATCATGTTAGCAAAAAGGGTAAATACACTACGAAAATAACAGCCGAAGAATTGGCAGACATAGAAAGCTTATTTCATGAAGCTCGCTATAAAACTTTAGAAAATCCTATTGACAAGAAAATACGGGATTTGCCGATCACAGTGCTCAAATATGGTACTAAGAAAATAGAATTTCAAGGGCAACGGATGCCAGAAGAAGTAAAAACTATTATAAAAAAAATAGAAAAATTAATTGATAGGGTAGGGTAAGTTTCTTGTAACCTGTTATTAGTACAT
>NZ_JBWQOJ010000051.1:0-18414 GCF_056591795.1 Maritimimonas sp. 2210JD6-3
ATACCATGCGGAGCAAAAGATTTTTTAAAATTGGCTGATAAATTTTTTACAGTATACGTTTTAGATGTTAAATCCATAAAATACAAGTCACCAAATTCTTCTTTTGTGGTAGGTAATTTCTTTCTATCGGTAGCAGAAATAAGTGCGAATTTATCCTGAGTACTTATAGTAATATCTTCTGCACCTGCAAGTGCAATTTTCTGAATGACACTTCCGTTAAAAGTATTTTCGATGCTTCTAAAATATCCAGTAGAGATAACGACATGAGCAATAAAAATGAGTAGTGCTGCTAAAAGTAACACTAATATTTTCTTTACAATTTTCATAAAGGGTACGGCTATTTATGTTTAATTTTTGAAAGAGAATACAAGATAATAATTCATCCTGATTAAAATACAATTCAGTATTTCTTTTAGAATAAATTATAGAAACTTAAATTTATAAAATAAAAATATTTTTTCTACTTATGACCCTACTAAGGATTATCTTTTTTAGATATGTTAGTTTATAGAGTCTTTTTTAAAATCTAAGATTTTTTTAAAAGTAATGCAAGACTAGTTATATTTGAATTTAACTTTGTTTTCCAGGGTAACTTACCTAAAGGAAGAACTATTAGATCTTCATTTTCATCAGTTAATCTTTTAGTAGCTAAATAAGTTCCTTTCAAAACTATACCATCAGACCATAAGGGCTCCATATTGGGAAAAAAATCATGAAGTAAAATGACACCATTAGGATTTAATAAATTTAAAGCTGCTGGTATTTCTTGATATGTAGTTTTGGCTAAATGATCACCATCTAAAAAGATAAAATCAAACTTTAGCAAACTTTTTTTTAAAAACTCTGTGGAATTGCCAATTTTAAATGATACAAAAGAATCACAACCTATTTTTTTTATCATTTCTTTTGGAGAAAGAGACATACCATGTTGCATCCAAGGTTTTAGAATTGTTGAATTCACATCTCTAATATCTAAGGTTGTAAATTTTAAATTTTCATTTTTTGTTTTATTGTTTATAAGCATAGAAGATGCTATATGCACAGTTGAAGCGCCAATGTGAGTTCCTACTTCTAAAACTGAATTTGGTTTAAGTTTATTTATTAAATAATATATGGCTCTTCTATCTCCTTGATTTACTCCTCCTGTGTCATCAACAATATCTAAATTATCAATACTATTCTTTATATTCTTCCAGTTTTCATCAATAAGATTCGAGTTAAAAATTTGATTTAAATTTATTTGATTTATTGATAGCAAATTGGATTTATCACAATAAATTTTATTTAGTGAATTAAATTTTTTTAAATCATTTTTATTAATTAATCTCCTTACACTTCTTTTTAAAAACTTAGGAGCTACTTGCCCAATAACTTGTTTTAATCTCATTTTTCTTGTATTCAGTTACTAAATAAACATTTTTAAAAAACATTACCAAAAGTTGGTTCATTTTTTTCAATTCATCACGTAATTTCTACACTTGAGTATTTCTTTTTAGAATATCACATCAATGTATAAAATATTTGTACTATCAAATCGACACCAATGAAAATTTTACAGACGCTTTTATTCGTTCTTTTGTTAGGGAATCTCTATGCTCAAACTACAATTTCTGGTAAAGTAATTGATAAAAAAGGAAATCCGATTTCGGGAGCCAATGTATATTTAGAAAACACCTATGATGGTGCAACAACAAACGACTTTGGCAAGTTTAGTTTTACAACAGGCAAATTGGGTACACAGACATTGGTAATTTCTTTTATTACGTATAAAACGTATAAGCAAACTAGTGAAATAGCTACATTTCAAAATATAATAATTACATTAAAAGAAGATATTAGTACATTAGATGTTGTAGAATTGTCTGCGGGTTCATTTCAAGCAGGTGATAATACGAAGGTATCTGTAATGGGACCTATTGATGTAGTTACTACGGCTGGTGTAGCTGGTGATTTCATTGGAGCTCTGCAAACCTTACCAGGTACGCAAACCGTTGCCGAAGATGGCCGTTTATTTGTTCGTGGTGGTACGGCTGAAGAAACACAGGTATTTATTGATGGTTTACAGGTGTTCAAACCTTATTCACCAACAGCAAACAATACACCTACTCGGGGTCGTTATTCACCTTTCTTATTTGACGGAATTACGTTTAGTACAGGCGGTTATTCAGCAGAATATGGTAATGCCTTATCAAGTGTCTTGCTGCTGAATACTATTGATGAGCCTAAACAAAATGAAACCAATCTATCGTTTATGACCGTAGGTGGAGGCGTAGGGCATACTAAAAAATGGAAAAAAGATGCTTTAACTGTAAATGCTGCTTATATCAATTTAGCACCGTATAATGAGTTAGTGCCTGATGATAATAAATGGAATAAGCTACCTGAATCAATCTCAGGCGAGGCGGTATATCGTCACCATACTAAAAAAGGATTATTTAAGTTCTATTCTGCTTTTGAATTCTTAAATTTTGATGTAGAACAACCTAATATTAATTTTGAAGAATTTGTACGACTAGATTTAAAGAATACTAATTGGTACACCAATACTTCTTACGAAGGGTATATTGGTGCTAAAACAAAGTTAACGACAGGTGTAAGTTTTACGAATAGCGATACTAAAGTTAATTTTATAGATACAAATATTCGTAGTATCGAAAATGCACTACATGCTAAAGCAAAAATAAAACATAATTTCAGCAATGCATTTAAACTGAGTTATGGAGCTGAATTTCAATCGACACATTTTAAAGAGGATGGTCTAGTGAATGAAACACAACCTTTCAACTATCGTTTCACAAATAACCTAAGCGCTGCTTTTGTAAAAAGTGATATTTACTTTTCTAAAGACCTAGCAGCGAAAGTAGGTGTACGAACGAATTATTCAGGATTATTTGATGAATTTACTGTGGCTCCTAGGTTTTCATTGGCGTATAAGTTTAATAGACATGCACAACTATCTCTTGCCTATGGCGACTTTTACCAGATGCCAATTAATGATGAGCTTAAAGTTACACAAGATCTTAAGTATCAAAAAGCTACGCATTACATTCTAAATTATCAGTATAAGAAAAATAATCGCTTACTAAGAGCAGAAGCATTCTATAAAGATTATGATAAACTACTATTGTACGATACTGAGTTTGGCAGACCAGTTGGTAATTTTAGTAATGGCGGATTTGGTCATGCAGCTGGTATCGATGTGTTCTTTAAGGATAGCAAAACCATTAAAAATTTACAATATTGGTTTTCGTACTCGTATATAGACACCGAACGTAAATTTAGAGATTATCCCATAGCCGCCATGCCTAATTTTGCCACAACACATAATGCTTCTTTAGTTACAAAATACTGGATTAGTAGCTTACGTTCACAAGTAGGGATGACTTATAGTTATACCAGTGGAAGGCCTTATAACAATCCAAATACTACTCAATTTATGAGTAATCGAACGAAGAGTTATAATAACGTAAGTTTAAATTGGAGTTATTTGATCTCACAACAAAAAATTCTCTTTATTTCTGTTACGAATGTATTAGGCATTCAAAATGTTTTTGGGTATGACTATGCAAGCACACCTAATACAAATGGAAATTTTGATAGACAAGCAGTAATACCAAGTTCAGATAGTTACTTTTTTGTGGGCTTTTTCTGGACGATTAGTGATGATAAAAAGAGTAATCAATTAGATAACTTATAGTGTAATTAAGAGATTGATTTGCTCTATTAGAATAACTAAAGAATTATATAAAGTCATTTCGCATGCAGGTGAGAAATCTCATCAATGTGCAATGAGCGTAACTTCATTATATTTACCTAAATTCTTTCGTATGCGATTTATAATGATGTTTTTTGGTGTTCTTTTAGTATTAGGATGTAAACAAGACTCAAATAATACTAAAATAGTACAAAAAGAAAAGGTAGCTATTGATACATTACAAGGAACCTCCTTACTAGGTAAGCCGTTATTAAGAAGACAAGTAGATGCGCAAAAAGATTCTCTGCAAATTGCAAACTACAAAGAAGCGCAGGCTAATTATCTCAAAGATTCTACTGCTATAGATAATATTATCTGGTTGGGTAGGCGCGTAGCGTATTTAGGAGATTATCAGCAGGCTATTAAGTATTATAGTAAAGGTATTGCCTTACATCCCGAAGAACCACGTTTGTATCGCCATAGAGGGCATCGCTATATCTCTACACGGCAATTTGATAAGGCAATTGTAGATTTTAACCAAGCGGCTTTACTCACAGAAGGTACCGAAAACCAGATAGAACCAGATGGTATTCCCAATAAGTTTAATACACCTGTATCTACACTACATGGTAATATCTATTATCACTTAGGTTTAGCGCACTATCTAAAAAATGAATTACCCAATGCCTTATTAGCTTTTCAAAAATGCTTGGCAACTTCAGCTAATAATGACAATCAAGTATCTTCAAAGCACTGGTTGTATATGATACATCGCCGCTTAGGTAATCTAGATAAGGCTAACGACTTATTAGTGCCTATTACCAAAGACATGAAGATTATAGAAAATACAGCATATCACCAATTGCTGTTATTTTATAAAGGTGAGTTAAGTGAAGATGAATTAAAAGGTCCTGGCGCTTCTGGGTCTAACGAAGCTGTGCTGTATGGCATTGCAAATTGGCATCATTATAATGGTAATATAGAAAAAGCAAAAGCGTTATACCAACAACTTATTTCAACTGGTAATTGGGCAGGTTTTGGTTATATCGCGGCTGAAGCGGATTTAAGCAGGTCACAACGATAAAATTAATCATAACTAATTCGATCTCTAATTCCACCACTTTCTCTATGAATAATGACATCGGCTTTATATTTTCTAGCGATGGTTTTGGCTTTGCGTATAGCTGTACTTTGTTTACGATGCTTTGAGCTAACTCTTTTATTTCCCTCACGGCGTACCGCCCATCCTTCTTCGTAAGGTACTACATGTTGATGCCATGTTCTCTTTCTTGTACGACTACTTTTAAAGAAGACATCCACGAGTTGACTTAAAAAGTCTAATAATTTTCTGGCAGTGCTAGATTCAGGCATTTTTAGTTGTAATTATAAAAGTCTAAGATAGTATTTTACTTGATGTTTTACTATTATGACAACTCATCCTAAAAAAACTACAATTCGGTTATCTCTAATTTTTATTAGGTATTAAAGTACGCACTTTTGATGTGTAATTAAAAACATCTAGAAATCATGATCAGAATTGTAACCATCTTAATCATCGCATTACTAACACAGGTAACCAATGCTCAAACGAAATTAGAAGAAAACATGCAAAAAGCATTTGCCTTAATGCAAGAAAATAAAAATGACGAGGCAGCAAACGTATTAGAACGTATCGCAACTGCCGAAACCGAAAACTGGCTGCCAGCGTATCATTTGGCATTATTAAAGGCAAGAACCTCATTTAGTATGAAAGATGCAACGAAACGTAAAGCGCAAATTGCATCTGCTGAAGAATATATTGCTATAGCAGATATGCTTTCACCCAATAATTCTGAAATATATGTGGTGAAAGGGATGATCAACGTGGCGAAGATAGCTGCTGAGCCAATGACCTATGGCCCAACCTTATCGGGTTCTACAGTCGAAATCTATAAAAAAGCAATTGCTTTTAATGAGAATAATCCTAGAGCACATAGCGGATTAGCAGAATTTGAAATGGGCAGCGCTCGTTTTTTTAAGCAAGATCTTACGCCGTATTGTAAACGACTACAAGAAAGTATTGCATTATACGATGCTTTTACTCCTAAGAGTAAGCTACACCCTAACTGGGGAAAAGAATGGACGTTGCAAGTCATAGAAAGCTGTGGAGGCTCAAAAAAAGAGAACACTAATGCTGTTTCTATTGATGCTAAAGTAACCAATGTATTACGTAAAGGTGGTGACATAATCTTCGTTCTATATGATTCTAAAGAAGGTTTTGAAGTACAAGCACCTTTAGCAACTCAAAAAGTAAAAGCCAAAGATGGTGTGGCACAAACATCGTTTAAAAATATAAAAAGTGGCACCTATGCGATTATTGTTTTACACGATATGAATGGTAATGAAAAAATGGATTTTGAAACGAATGGTATGCCAAAAGAGGATTATGGAGCTTCTAATAATGTAATGCGTATGGGGCCTCCAAATTTTGAAGACGCTAAGTTTACAGTTGAAAATAAATCAGTAGTTTTAGAAATCAGATTTTAAAAAAACCGAATACAATTCAAGAAAAAAATAAGAACCATGAAAACTATTTTATACATCTTTATATACTTGATCTCTTTAACAATATTTGCACAAGAGAAGAACACCTTGACCATTGATTTTACGTCAAAAAAGTATAAAGAGGGTAAAGTGTATGTAGCAGTATATAGTACGAGTGATTCATTCTTAAAAAAACCAGTAGCAGGAACTATTGTTGACTTAAAAGAAGGCAATGCACAAGCCATTATAAAAGATTTGCCTGAAGGTGAGTATGCAGTTTCTGCTTTTTATGATAAGAATAAAAATGGCAAATTAGATACAAATTTTTTGGGCATACCCAAAGAACCTACGGCGATGAGTAATAACGCAAAAGCACGTTTTGGTCCGCCTAAGTATAAAGATGCAAAATTTAATTTGGTTGGTAGTACCATCATTAAAATTAAATTTTAGAGTTTAAAATATGAAAGAATCAGATAAAATATATCAGTTTGACTCTTTAAGAAGGGGTGTAATACTATGTTTAAAAGTAACACTAATACTAGGAGCCTTTTTTGCTATTGTATTTAGACAAACCACGGTTACGGGTATTTTACTTTCTTTTGGCATTACTGGTATGTATTCATTTGGTTTGGGTTTAGGAAACGGATTTATTAATAATTTACTTTCTAAAAGATGGAGCTGGGTAACACAAACAAATCAACGAATTATAGCGGGTATTGTCGCCACTATAATATACACGATAATTATAGTGCTTATTATTGATTATATACAGCTTATCTACATCTCTAATAATGATCCATCACAATTTTTTAGTGAGCGTGCGAATTGGATGCATCTTTTTAATATCATTTTATCACTAGGAGTAGCAACTTTTCTACATGCACGTGATTTCATGATTAATTGGAAAAGAGCAGTAGGTAAAGAAACTAAAATTCAAAAAGTAATTGCAGGAACTGCAAGTGCACAATTAGATGCATTGAAGAATCAATTAGATCCTCATTTTCTGTTTAACAGTTTAAACGTATTAACAAGTTTAATTGACGAAGATCCTGATAATGCACAGCGATTTACAACCTCATTATCAAAAGTTTATAGATATGTACTTGAACAAAAAAACAAAGAGTTGGTTACTGCTGATGATGAGCTAAATTTTGCAAGAACCTATATGTCATTATTAAAAATGAGATTTGAGGATAGTATCATTTTTGAGATTCCTGAGAAAGTACGAAACCCCGAAGCAAAAGTGGTTCCGCTATCATTACAATTACTGTTAGAAAATGCCGTAAAACATAATACGGTATCAGAAAATAAGCCCTTACATATTAAGATTTACGAAAAAGATAATAATCTAATAGTTGAAAATAATGTACAACTCAAACAAGTGGTAAAAAAGAGTAGCGGAGTTGGGTTAGCAAATATAACACAGCGCTATGCGCTATTAACAAAACGAGAGATGAGTATAGAACAGACACCAAAACAATTTAGTGTATCGATACCAATGCTTACCAAACAAGTTTCTACTGCTTTAGAGATACAGCAAGATTATATAGAAGACAAACGCTATTTAAGAGCGAAAGAGCGTGTAAAAAAGGTAAAAGAGTTTTATGGTAATTTAACATCCTATATAATTGTAATCCCCATTTTAGCTTTTATAAATTATAAAACGACCGATTTTCCTTGGGCTATATTTCCAGCTCTAGGCTGGGGTTTTGGAGTACTAGCACATTGGTTTGAGGCGAATGGTCGTTCGCCTTTTTTAGGAAAAGGATGGGAAGAACGCAAAATACGTGAACTTATAGAAGAGGAAGAAGAAAATTCAAGACAATATAGATAAATCATGGAAAATTTTAGAGAAGAAGATAAATATATAAAGGCTAAGAAAAGAGTTGAAGCCATGAAAGCATTCTATTGGCATTTATTTGCAAGTCTATTTGCGATGGTATTTTTAGTAGTCATTAATTATATAACATCATCAGACTTTGCATGGTCACTTATCCCTATAGGAGCCATCTTATTAAGTCTTATTATTCATTGGTTTACCGTATTTAGAGGAGGTTCTGTTTTTGGTAGATCATGGGAAGAGCGTAAGATACAAGAGTTTATGGAAGAAGATGAAAACGAACAAAGAAAACTATACCAATAAAACCAAAAAAGATGAAAGATTTTGATAAAGAAAATAAATATATCGAAGCAAGAGAACGTGTAGATGAACTTAAAAAATTCTATAGTAGCTTATTTTCATATGTAATCGTGAATATATTTTTAGCTTGGTTGAACTATTATACGAACGGTTGGAATTATATGTGGTTCTTGTGGATAATTTTCGGCTGGGGTATAGGTCTTGTCTCACAAGCTATAAAAGCATTTCAATTAAACCCATTTATGAATAAAGATTGGGAAGAGCGCAAAATACAAGAGTTTATGGAAGAAGAGCGTAGAAATATAGCCAAAAGAGATCGTTGGGAATAAAAAATATGAAATCGATGAAAGATACAACACCATATGAAAGAGCAATGGTTCATGTAAAAAGAATAAAAGGTTTTTACAATCACCTGTTTATTTATATCATATTCTTAATACTGTGGATATTTTTTGCTGTAAGATTCTTTGATTTTATTGACGATACTATGCACAATCCAGATAAAGGATTTTTTGATTGGGTAAATATTAATTTATGGTTGAATCCATTAATATGGGGAGTTATTGTTGTACTACATGGGATCTATGTTTTTGGATATAAATTCTCATTTTTTAAGAATTGGGAAGAACGTAAGATCCAAGAATATATGGATGAGGAAAATTCTAAAACTAATAGTCAATACGAATAAAAGATATGATTATGAATTTTGAAGATAAACTACAAAGTGATGCCTATTATAAAGCAAAAAAGCGCGTAGAAGAGATGAAAGGCTTTTATTGGCACTTAGTAATTTATATACTAGTAAATATTTTTATTTCTAGCGTTAAAATTATAGACACTATCAGAGATGGAGAAACATTATATGATGCATTATTTGATTTTAGCACCTATGCAGTTTGGTTATTTTGGGGTATAGGTATTTTTTTTCATGCTTTAAGAATACTCAATACAAATCCGTTATTAGGTAAAAAGTGGGAAGAAAAAAAGCTAAGACAATTTATGAAAGAAGATAAAGAACAAGCTAAAAAACTCCTAAAATGAAACAGCTTTTAGCATATGTTTTCTTAATAAGTAACCTTTCACTCTTAGCACAAGAAACTTTTTTAATTAAAGATGTACGATTATTTGATGGTGAAAAAACTATTGAAAAGACTTCTGTTTTAATTCAGGATGGGAAAATAGTAAAAGTAGCCAAGAAGATAAAAGGAAATTATAAAGTCGTAACTGGTGAAGGGAAAACACTAATTCCTGCACTAACGAATGCTCATGTACATGCTTGGATGCCTACAAACCTTAATGAAGCTGCCAAAGCAGGTGTTTTGAATGTTCTTGATATGCATGGTGTAGAAATGGTACAACCAATGATGAAAGCATATAAAGATTCTACAAATTATGCCAATTATTTTGTAGCTGGGGCTGCAGCAACTGTACCTGAGGGGCATGGCACTCAATATGGTTTTACTACACCAACACTAACAAAACCAGAAGAAGCTGAAAAGTTTGTAAATAATCGTATAACATCTGGATCAGATTATATAAAGATAATTGTCGAGCCTTGGCGTGAAACATTAACTCACGAAACAGTAAAAGAGATTATTAGTCAAGCGCATAAGAAGAATAAAGTAGCTGTAGCGCATATATCTAAAGTAGAAGATGCTTACAAAGTTTTAAGTAACGATGCTAATGGCCTTGTTCATATTTGGTGGGATAAACCGTTATCAGATGAACAATTGTCAACATTGACTAAAGAAAAGAATTTCTTTATTATTCCTACACTATTGACTACTCATAGGGTGTTTGGAGCTATGAAAGAAAAAAATCCACAAGCACAAATTATGTTACTACCAGAACTTCAGAAAGAAATTAAGCGATTATACGAGGCAGGTGTTCCTATACTTGCAGGTACAGACCCACCAAATGCAGGTATTAATTATGGAACTGATCTTTACGAAGAATTAAAGCTTATTTCGCAAGCTGAAGTACCAAATGAAGCTGTTTTAAAGGGAGCGACAAGTGCAGCTTGCAATGCCTTCAAATTAACTAACAGAGGTATGATTGCTGAAGGATATATTGCAGATATGATTTTAATTGATGGCAATCCAATTGAAAATATTAGTGATTTAGAAAAAATTGAAACTGTTTGGAAAGCAGGAAAGAAAGTAAAAAGATAAATGCTAAATACAATAATACATAGTGCTACGGGTTGGTTTCATACTATTTTTGCGTTGTTAGCTATGATTACAGGTCTAATAGTGGTTTTAAACACGAAAGGAACGGTATTTCACAAAAGAGTAGGGTACGTGTAGCAAGTATGCTAGTACTTAATAATGCTAGCTTTTTTTTATTATAAATTTTGGAGGATTTAGTATTTTTCATTTTTTTGCTATGGTAAGTTTAGCTACGGTAATTGTGGGAATTATTCTTGCAATTAGAAAAAGTAACAACTGGTTTCCCTATCATTATTATTTTATGAGTTGGTCTGTAGTTGGATTGTATTGCGCTTTTTGGTCTGAGGTTGGAACACGGTTTGTAAAAAATATGCAGCAATTTTGGTGGGCAGTTGCCTTAGCAACTTTACTCACAGTGCTCATAGGGAAGAATATTATTAATAAGCAAGCTAAAAAATTGAATTTAAAGAAATGAAAGTACTAATTATTGAAGATGAAAAACCCGCAGCCAGACGATTATCTAGGATGCTAGAGAAGCTAGGTGTAGATGTGAGTATGATGCTGCATTCTGTTGAAGAATCTATTAATTGGTTTCACAATAACGAACATCCAGAGCTCATTTTTTTAGATATTCAGCTGTCTGATGGGCTTTCTTTCGAGATATTTGATGAAGTAGCTATAGATAGCGCGATCATTTTCACAACAGCTTATGATGAGTATGCTTTACAAGCATTTAAGCTAAATAGTATTGATTACATACTAAAACCCATTGATGTAGGTGATCTTGAAAGGGCAGTTAGAAAATATCAAAACCGAGCACCAAAATCTCAAAATGTTCAGGTGAATTTTGAAGATATAAAGAAACTGTTAACCAATCCGTTAGAAAGAGAATATAAAAAGCGGTTTACAGTAAAGGTAGGGCAACATTTAAAAATGATACCTATAGATACTATAGAGTGTTTTTTTAGTGAAAATAAAGGCACCTATATCCATACCAGTGAGAATCGTGATTACCTAATAGACCTAACGTTAGAACAGCTAGAAAATGAATTAGAACCTAAAACCTTTTTTAGAATTAGCCGTAAATTCTTTGTAAACATTAATGCCATTAATGATATGGTTTCTTATACCAATTCACGTTTACAGATAAAACTGAATACTTATAAGGATCAAGAGGTGATCGTAGCACGAGAACGCGTACGTGATTTTAAGGATTGGTTAGAATAAAAAACCGCCAAACGGCGGTTTTCTTTTTATTATTCTTTAACAGGTTCATCTGCTCCTAGATATTTATCTAAGAATTCTAGAATTTTGCCGTAAGCCTCTATTTGGTTTTCTTTTTTTACAAAACCATGACCTTCATCTTCGAAAAGTACATACTCAACAGGGACTCCATTTTTACGAACACCTTCAACGATTTCATCAGATTCTACTTGTAGTACTCTAGGGTCTTTCGCTCCTTGTAATACCATTAATGGTTTTGTCACCTTTTCTGTATGAAATAGTGGAGAGATTTTATGTAGTCGTACAGAATCTTTTACTGGATCTCCCATTTCTTTATATAAAGCTTCTTTAAACGATTCCCACCATGGCGGAATGCTTTTTAAAGTACGTAACCAATTCGTAACACCAAAAATATTCACACCTACATCAAATTCTTCAGGTTTAAAGGTGAGCGCAGCCATCGTCATATAACCACCGTAAGAACCACCAATAATTCCTATTCGATCTGCATTAATTTCTGGTTGCTCTGCTAACCAATTTTTACCTTCAACACAATCTTGAAGATCTTTTTCACCATGATTTTGATCATCCATCTGATAGAATGTTTTTCCATAGCCACTACTACCACGATTATTAACCGCGAGAATTGCGTAGCCATGATTCACTAGATATTGAATCAAACTAGAAAAGTTTTGTCTTGATTGACCTCCGGGCCCACCATGTACCCAAACCAAAGCAGGCACTTTATTATCTGCTGATGCCTGATGAGGTGCATAGTATATAGCGGGAATTTCTAATCCGTCAAACGACTTATAACGAATCACTTTAGCCGTTACCATATCTACAGGATTGATATCTTTATTTAAAACATCTGATAGCTTTTTATGTTCTTTTGTTTTTACATCGTATGAATAAAGATTTGAAGGTGTATTAGAACCTGCAACATAGAATCGTGCTTTTGTGCCATCTCTAGAGAAAACAACACTGCTAACATCACCCGTCTCAAATTCAGGGAAATCTACTTTAGTACCTGTTGCAACTTCTACAACCTCAATTTCTGTTTTAGCGTCGGCATTGGTATATGTAATTTGATGCTTTCCGTCATGGGTAAAGAAGCTACTCCAAATATCCCAATCTTTTTCTTGAATTTTTTCTTGACTCTTATCTTCAATAGTATATTTCTTTACATAAGCAAATTCACTACCATCATCTGTGGTGTAGAGTAACGATTTGCTATCAGGTGTAAAATCTGAAGCCGAATTAGCTGACTGATTTTCATTCACCTTAATTAACGATTTATCATCAAAAGAATAAATAAACAAATCAGAATCATTCGTTGTAATGGGTTTACTCAAAGCCATGTATTTTTTATCACGAGAAATACCACCAAAACCATAAGCACTGTCATTTTGATAAATCATTTTTGGTGTCATTGTAGCGATATCCATTTCATATACATCTGTAAATCTAGGATTACGTTTTGTATATCCGTAATAGAAACTCTTACCATCATGCGCCCAGCCATAAAAAGTGGCCCTAGCGCCTTTATCGGGAGTTAGCTCAGTAATGGCACCTGTGGTATCGCGTACATAGAGATGAAAAATTTCGTCTCCATTTCCATCCATTCTAAAAAGAATTCGTTCATCATCTGGAAAATATGAAATACCAAATACAGAAGCACTATCTGATTTCGTAATAGGCGTAAAGTCACCACCTTCGGTTGGTGTTATATACATATTATAGATGCCAGAACGATTAGATGAAACAAGAAGCTTAGAATTGTCTGGCGAAAAGCTTCCACCACCGATAGCCTCATTATCCATCATCTGCTCAATAGTATATGATTTTAGATTCGCAACTATTGTTTCTTTTTCGTTTGGCTCTTTTTCTTTCTTACAAGAAATGATAATAGCCAAAGCAAATAAGAAGAACGTTAATTTTTTCATACAGAAATAGTTTAGTTATGCTACTAAATTATTACTTATAAGTGTATTAATAGAAATTTTAACACTATTTATGGTTCAAAAAAGCTAAAAGTGCTACTGCCATAATTTTTTGAATACGAAAAGTTTAGGTGTTCAGAAAGGTCAGTATGCTTAGAATGCTCTATGATTAACAATCCGTTTTCATTTAGCAATTTTCTATCGAAAACTATGGATGCTATATTTAAAAATTGTTCATCTGAAAAATTGTAAGGAGGATCTGCAAAAATAACATCTACAGTACTTGCTGTTTTCTCAAGAAACTTAAAAACATCACTCTTAATAGTTGTTATATTGACATTTAATTCTTTGGCAAGTGAGTTTATAAAACGTATACAGCCTAAATGTTTATCGACGCTAATAATCTGTGCTACACCTCTTGAAGCGAATTCAGTACTAATACTACCAATACCAGCAAAAAGGTCAAAAACACTTAATTTATTAAAGTGGTAATGATTATTTAGAATATTAAACAAAGCTTCCTTCGCCATATCGGTGGTAGGCCTTGTAGGAAGGTTTTTAGGAGCGTGAAATCGTCTTCCTTTAAATTTACCCGAGACAATACGCATTACACTAAATTTAATAGCGTAAAATGTGTCCTTTTATCTTCTTCTGTTATAATTTCAGAAAAAGTATAGTTCGAACGATTTTCTAATAGTTGAACATTTCGAATATATTTAAAAGCCATGGTAAATAGCGCATCATCTTTACGCACATTTCCGAGAAGATGAAGCTTGAATTTTTCAGGATTCAGTTTTAATTGCTCTGCTGTGAAAAGTACATAATAAATAAAATCTTCCTTGCTATGGTATTTGAAAGTATTATACAATTGCAATTTTCGATCTTTAATGACTACTAACTCAAAATGAGTATGATTTACATGAGCAAAAACCTGTGGATCAAGACTGTATTTATATACACTAAAAAGACTTTGTACTAATACACTAGAGTAATGTCTATATTCAAAACCTCCGAATTGGTCTATAAAAAAATTGTTGACATTTACATACGGAATAAATACATTAATAATGTCGTGATTCTCTATTTCGTCATATGCATAGAAGTCATTATCTAATACTTTATTATTGTATTGAATGTAGGTAGATAATTTATCTTCATTAAATAAAACTTTCGGAACAAATGCTGATAAATCATTTATATGACAAATTGTAACAGTATTGTACTTTTCTTTTAACAATTCATTTTCATTAAAAATATCAGTAACTTTTAAAAGTAGTTTGTGTGGTGTTTTTACAGAATTTTTAAAATCATACGTATGAAGTGCTGTATATTCTTTTTGTGATTTATTTAAAACACAAAAAGAAAATCCATCCAAACTTAATTGGATGGATAGATGCTTTATATCAGCTTGATTAATTATGCTACTATTTTGATTCGTTATTCTTTTTTTCTTCTGCTGTATCATAGGATGGCGGCCAGTTACCGTTTACTTTTACATCAACTAATGATCCTACTGAAATATATTCACCACTTACTTCTGGGCCACCAAAAGCCTCTTTTTCTGCTTTAATAAGATTTCTGTCTAAACCTTTTAAAACTACTTCTTTATTAACTTTAGCTTCAAAAACAGGAGATTTAATTCCTTGTACCTTTTCTACATAATCAGTTTCCATTTCAAAACTAACATCAGTTCCTGGTACTTTAAACATATTTTTATAATCTCTGTTGGCAAAACTCTTTTTAACAGCTTCTGTACCCACGGTGTCTATTACTCTTTTCTCAACTTCTACTGTAACACCACCGGCTCTAGTTTCGGTAACTACCTCATTACTAATACTAGTAATTGCAAAATTTGCAGTATCTATAAATTTAATTAAATTCTCTGGTTTCTTTGCATAATCACCCGTTACAGTTTTGTGTGCTATTTGTGCATCACGAATCATTTTTAAATTATCAATAACAGGGGCATAACGACTTACCTTTTCTTTATTGAACTTAATAGGTGCCATAATACCATCGTAAATCTTGTATGCTAAAAAGATAATTAATAGCCAAAGAACTATAGATATAATGGTTCTTGAAGTTTTGTTTGTTTTGTTGACGATAAAATAAGAAAGGCCAATACAAAGAATAATCCCGAGTACTAAAATTATAAGCATGTTAGATGTAATTTATTTTAAGGTTATAGGCAAATCTACAAAATTTTTTTATTGATGAAAACTTTTAAGGACAAATCAATTTGTACCTTTGATTTTTGGTATTCTACAGCATGATAAAAGATTCAAATACGTTTTATAAATTACTGGTCGAAAAGTTTCAATTTACCCCGACACACTCTCAAGACGAATTATTGCTACGATTATCAAACTTTATTTTTGATACAGATAGCCGAGAAGTTTTTCTGTTAAAAGGATATGCTGGTACAGGAAAAACAACTACGATTAGTACAGTAGTTAATAATTTGTGGCATGCAGGTAAAAAATCGGTTTTATTAGCACCTACAGGTAGAGCTGCTAAGGTTATTGGCAATTATTCAAACAGACAAGCCTATACCATCCATAAAAAGATTTACCATCCGCGTAAAGCAAAGAATGGTAGTGTGTCATTTGCATTACAAAATAATAAACACACGAACACTATATTTATTGTCGATGAAGCGTCTATGATACCCGATAGAGCGGCTGACGCTCGTTTGTTTGAAAATGGTTCATTACTCGATGATTTGTTGTTTTATATCTATTCTGGTAAAAATTGTAAATTAGTTTTAATAGGTGATACAGCGCAACTACCTCCCGTGAAGTTAGATTTGAGTCCAGCACTAAACGCGAATACTTTAGAATTGAATTATAATAAAAATGTTTCTGAAATTGAATTGAACGAAGTAATGCGCCAAAGTGAAGATTCTGGTATCTTAAGTAATGCTACCGAATTAAGGACACATTTGAGTGATGGTGATTTTACTAATTTTAAGTTTAATCTTAACTTTTCTGATATTATTCGCTTAACGGATGGATACGATATACAAGATGCAATACAAACTGCTTATGATAATGATATTGGAGTAGAAGAAACTGCTTTTATTGTGCGTTCTAATAAACGAGCAAACCAGTATAATCAACAAATAAGAAGTAAAATACGTGGTTTGGAAAGTGAAATAGCTACAGGTGATTATATTATGGTCGTTAAAAACAATTACTTCTGGTTAAAAGAATCGTCTGAAGCAGGATTTATTGCTAATGGTGATATTTGTGAGATATTAGAAATAAGAAATCAAAAAGAATTATATGGTTTTAACTTTGCTGAGGTAAAACTAAGAATGGTTGACTATCCCAATCAAAAACCATTTTATACGGTCTTATTATTAGATACATTAACTTCTGAAACTCCTTCTTTATCTTATGAAGACTCAAATAGACTGTATGAAGAGGTGAAAAAAGATTTTGAACACGAAAAATCATCGTATAAGCGTTTACTTTCTGTTAAAAACAACAAATATTTTAATGCCTTACAAGTTAAGTTCTCCTATGCCATGACCTGTCATAAATCACAAGGAGGGCAATGGAAAACCGTTTTTATTGAGCAACCCTATTTGCCAAATGGACCAGATATTTCATATCTTAGATGGTTATATACTGCAGTTACCCGTGCACAGGGTACATTATATTTAATTGGTTTTAATGAAGAATATTTTAAAGATTAACTAAATTGAAAAAACTAATAGCAAAATTTGTATTCTTTATTTCGGGCTGGAAAGCTGATTATAAACCTGAATTCAAGGTTCCGAAAACAGTAATGTTGGCAGCGCCTCATACCTCAAATTGGGATATCGTATATGCTTTAGCTGTTTATTGGTTAGAGGGTATTGATGCTAAATTTTTAATTAAAGATAATTATACAAAAAGCTTTTTTGGATTCTTTTTTAAATGGCTAGGCGCTATGGGCGTTGATAGAAGTAAAAATAATAATTTAGTTGACTATTCTACAGCTTTATTTAACGCTTCAGAAAAACTTGTGCTAATGGTGCCTGCTGAAGGTACACGCAGAAAAGTTGAGAAATGGAAGACAGGATTTTATCATATTGCTAAGAATGCCAAAGTACCAGTTTCCTTTGGTTTTTTAGATTACAAAAAGAAAATTGCTGGTGTTGGAAACGTATATGATTTAATAGGAGATTTTGAAAAAGATATGAAAGTAATTGAAGATTTCTATATGAGTATTGAAGGAAAACACCCAGAATTATATAACAAAAAAATATTTTAAGATCACAATATTTCTTAGTGAATACCGTTTTTAATAGTTTATAAATTGCTAAAACATGCGTAAGGTATTCGGCACGATTGTACTTGCTATTTTGGGATGGAAAGTTAGTTATCCTGAAGAGTATCGCTTCCCGAAAATGTTAATGATTGCTGCGCCTTATACTTCGAATTGGGACATATTACTTTCACTATCTTCTTATTGGAAGTTGGGGTTTTATCCATATTTTATTGTGGGTGAGCAATTCACAAAAGGATTATTTGGTTATGTTACGAAACGTATGGGCGGGGTGAGTATGAAACCTGAAAAAGGTTTAGGAATTATAGATTTTTCGGTTAAAAAATTTGAAGAATCAAGAGAGATGTTCTTAATTATTGCCCCCGAAGGTAAAAAGGATACTGCCGAACGTTGGCATACAGGATTTTTTCATATTGCAACCAGTGCCCAAGTGCCAGTCTGCCTAGG
>NZ_JBWQOJ010000052.1:0-17559 GCF_056591795.1 Maritimimonas sp. 2210JD6-3
AATAAAAAAAACGGGACGAACAACAGGATTTTTCCTGTTTTTATAGGTGAAAAACCCTATGCAAAAAAGGGGATTTTTCCTAGGCTTATTTTTAACGAATATTTATTACATTGACGTACCCCCTGCTGCCGCACGATTATATCGTGTGGTTTGTAGTAAATGTTATACCACGAGAAAGATTCTCGCGGTAGCGGGGGAGAAGTTGATTTTGAAGAAAAATTGATTTTCAATCCAAAAATTTATGAAAGACTATTAGCAGCTATGTCTACAGCTGAAAGAGAAATTTATGATAATGAATTGTCTGACGCTCAAAAATATTTATATTTAAAGAGTGCAACACAGGCTTATATTTATGCAGAAACTTTTTATGAGAAACCTGTCCGTAATAGAACTGGTGATGCTGTAAAACACTCTTTATGGAATGCTCTTAGTACTGCGAGATTAGGTGCAGATTTAACTAAGAAATTAACAGATGCACATGAAGACATTCCTTACAACTATGATAATCACCATAAAGAAACAGAAATGGATTATTATAATAATGCTATTGGAAGAAGTATTGCCATAAATTCAACAAATATTTTTGGAATAACAGGTGCAATTGAAGGAGCAAGAAGAAATGGAATACTAAGAGTATTAAGTGATATTGAATGGTCAAATGAATTTGGGTGTTATATACCGATTAATTCTTCTGTATTAATACCAACAAATTAACAAGTTATGAAAAATACAACTATTATAATAATAACTCTGTTTTATTTTGCAATGTTTACTTCTTGTAGTAAAGATAGTGCTAAAATAGAGATAAGTGATTTTAGTAAAAAGGAAGTAATTAAACTAGAACCGTATAAATTTTATCCTTATGCTATGTTAAATATTAAAGTTCAGGGCGAGGTTAATGATACTATAAAAATAATCAGAGGAAAATATATATATGATATTATTTTACATGGTAAGATAGATACTTTAATTCAGAGCGATTATTATGGAGAAGGACCTAGGACCTTTATTTTTGATCCGTATAGAGCTACAAAAGGGAAAATAATTTTAGATATTCATCTTTAATTATGAGAATTCTAATAATAGCGTCGTTAATAATTTTATTGTCTTGCAATAAAGATTAAAAAAAAATCAAAATAAAAGACTTTTCCAGACCTATCTCGGTAACACTAAAACCCCCTGCTGTCGCACGATTATATCGTGTGGTTTGTAGTAAATGTTATACCACGAGAAAGATTCTCGCGGTAGCGGGGAGTAACAAAAAATGCAAAATCAATTAATGTCCAATCAAATGGAGCAAGAGTAGCTGATATGGGAAATGGAAATTATATAACTTTCAGACCGTTAAGTGCATCCAGTTCTGGCTTCGAGGCCTCAATATCATTGAACTTTCGACATATTTGGTCTAGTATAAGAGAATTAAAATTTAAATGAAAGAAATGAATAAGAACATCTTCGATGATAAAAACATATTACTTTTTGAACCATATAGTGGTGTTGAATTTATTTACTCTATATTACAAAATATTGGTCACTATCCTAATTTCCATTCTCTTGAGGCAAGACGAGATGGATTGAGAGTGATCAATGAGCTATTTAAATTGGATTTAATAGAAATAACCAACTGGGGAAAATACGAGGATAAACTAAAAAATAAAAGGCTACCCCTTTTTGATTTGATGATGTATATACAAGAATTATGGTTCATTGGAGCAAATTTTCCAGATTTTTACGATATGCCTATGTTTAAATTTAAAGATTGGTATATTAAGGGTCTGGAAAATCTAGGAATGACACATACTACAGATTGGAAGAAATTTGTCAAAAACCAAATAGGTGATATCGAAGATTGGATTATAAATAATAGAACTAATAATAATGAAGAAAGTAATTAATAAAATAATCTTATTCTTATTTCTATATTTAAATCTTTTGGTGTACTCACAAGATGAGAGAATTGAAAACATTTATCAAAAATGTGCTTACAATACCTTGTCAGATAGTGGAAAAGCTATTAAGCGCTATACTAAAGAATTTGAACGATATTTAATCGAAGAACAAATCCTAAAGCACAATACAGCTCAAAGCTACTATAATTTGTTCAAGTCTTTCGCTGAGGGTAAACGTTATGATGTTGAAAAATTCAAATATTCTTTTTCAGATTCAATAAATAAGAATAGAGAAGATAGATTAAAAATTTTTCCAAATAGTAAGAAGTGCTTAAAAGAAATACAAAAACTTCCGACCTATTATTCAAGCCGAAACTATGATTTTTTTAAAATTTATAACACAATTGATGACTTTGATGAATTGTTAAAAGCTATCTCAAAATTACTCAAAGAGGAAGATTTTGAGCTTGAATATTACAGACAAAGAACGCTCTTAATGCTTTATATCTTACATATAGATAAATATATTGAAATGGGTGATAATGCAATTAAAAAGTATAAAAATTAAGCAAAAAAGATTATAAGAATAATTTATCTCAACTCTTTTGGTATCTCACAAACTGGTATTGGTACCATTTTATGTTGGTTGGCTCGATTACGCCATAAGTAGATTTCCATCACGCGTTTTTCACGATCATTAAAATCATCCGCCGTTTTACCCAAGTCTTGCTGTGCCATTGCCCATTCTAACTCATCATAACTCCCTGCTGCCGCACGATTATATCGTGTGGTTTGTAGTAAATGTTATACCACGAGAAAGATTCTCGCGGTAGCGGGGATTACCCTTTAAATGGTGGTTGGATAAAGATTTTATTGAAAACTCTGGAAATTTTGATATGCCAGCTGATAATCCTGATGCACCAGACGAAACACCCAATGCCAAAGAAATATTAGTTTTTGCACTTTTTCCTGAATATGTAGCTACTCACATAAAAAATTCAAAAGATGCATTGGCAAAAGCACGCCAATTAGTCACAAATGGTATATTAACAGGAATAAGTGATGGAAAAGCAGATGCTTTTAGACATGCATATTGGAATGCTTTAGATACAGCGGATTTCGGCTCAGGAGTGACAAAAATATTTACAGATGCACATGAATGGGGTGAGACAGGTTTATCTGTGACTATGGATCTTTACAATAATAATCAGGGCAGAATAATAGGTGCTAATTATGATAGTTCAACGAGTAACAATGTAATTGAAACTGTAATATTACAGGCAATTAATATCGGAATTTTGAGATATATTGATAACGGAGTACTAAAGCCTACAAATCAATAAATATGAAAAAATATTTTCTAATAGTTTTATTTTCATTTCTTTTAAACTTTACTGTTTCGTGTCAGAAAAGCGAATTCAACCAAAAAATATGGTTGAAAAGTAATGATCTACTTATGCTTGATAACCCACGAATCGATATGTTAGAGGATCTTAAATCGAACTACCTCAAGAAAGGTATGAGTAAAAATAAAGTTCTTAAACTTTTAGGTGAGCCAAGTAGTGACACAATTGGGTTAAAGTTACCCAAGGGTCTTAAGCCTCCTGATTCATTATCTAATCGTAATATATTCGAAAAAACGACTAGTGACAAAAGAGAATATTATATAAACTTGTTAAACAAATGGTATAAAAAAAATTATCGTTCCGTTCCTTTAATGACTTATATTTTGGGTTGGTCTTTGTCCGATCCTATATATTTAGAGATAGAATTAGATAAGGATGATAGGGTTGTAGATTTTTGGGCTAAGCAAAGTTAGAATGATAGTATTTTGAATTACAAAAACAATTCCTCCTACGAATGGAATATAGTTGCAAGGTGAGTTTTGAAAATTGAATTAACTTTAGAAAATAATGTTTCGGCTAAGCTAATAGTTAGAGTAAAACTAATAATATTATTAATTATAAGTTTTATTTCATGTAACAATGAATATGGAGTAAATTTTAGCTTAACTAATGAAACTGATATGCGAATTGATTCTGTAATTGTTGACAATGGTTTTCATTTCGTTAGGATAAAAGACTTAGATACCAGAGAAGAGAAGTCGGGCTTTATTAATTTCAAGGTTGGAAATCCAAAACATGATGGAAATTATAGTATTGAGGTATATTCTATTAATAACGTGAAAAAGAAATCATTTGGATACTATTCAAATGGAGCTCCAATCGATTCAGAATTTGATATCTATATTCGAAAAGATACAATTATAATTAATGAAATTATAAACACTAATAGATAATTAAAAAGACCAGAAATTTTCTGGTCTTTTTAATTATTTCAATCCTTCTGGTATCTCACAAACAGGTATGGGTACCATTTTATGTTGGTTAGCGCGGTTTCTCCACAAGTAGATTTCCATCACTCGTTTTTCACGGTCAGTAAAATCATCTGCTGTTTTGCCCAAGTCTTGCTGTGCCATGGCCCATTCTAACTCATCATAACTCGCACCAATTTGGTCTTCATCGGTTCGCGAATCACCAAATAGACCATCGGTAGGTTTTGCCACTAAGATAGACTCGGGTACTTTCAAGTATTCACCAACGGCATAAACTTCAGATTTTAGTAAATCGGCTATTGGGCTCAAATCTACACCGCCATCGCCATATTTCGTATAAAAACCCACACCAAAATCTTCAACCTTATTACCCGTACCACAAACCAAATAGCCATACAAACCAGCGGTATAATATAAGGTAGTCATGCGCAAACGAGAACGTGTATTTCCTAACGAAAGTTCTATTTTATCTTCGGTAGCATCCTTAGGTAATACCGATGTCATTTCATCAAAGGTAGTAGTAAGGTCGATTTCTTGAGAACGTACATTTGGGTAACGTTCTTTTAATTGCGTAATATGTTCTTTAGCACGATTTACTTGGTTTACACCTTGATGTATGGGCATTTCAAGACACAAAACATCAAAACCAGTCTCAGCACATAGCGTTGAAGTAACAGCCGAATCAATACCACCAGAAACCCCAACAACGAAACCATTTACCTTAGCATTGGTAGCATAATTTTTTAACCAGTTTATAATATGTTTTGTTACTTTTTCAGTTTGCATTGCGAAACAATTTAGTAGTTTTGTGCTTTAAAATTTTCAGTTAACGAAAGTACAAAAATTATAAGAAAGTGTATCGCATTCTAATCCTTTTCATACTAGCACTCCTACTCTTACATTGCACCAAAAAAGACAAGCCTATAGTCGATGTTTCCGATATAAATGTAGCGCTGAAAGTAATGCGTTTTGAGCAAGATTTTTATGATTCTGATGCATCTGAGTTGCCGCAATTAAAAGAAAAATATCCTAGTTTATTTCCTGCAAGTACTCCCGATAGTATTTGGGTTGCAAAAATGACAGATAAAGATGAGCAAGAATTGTTTCGAGAAGTAAATACGCGCTATGTAGATTTTCATAAGCAATCTAAAAAACTCACAGATTTATTTAAACATATAAAATATTATTATCCAACATTTAAAGAGCCTACGGTTTATACTGTAATGTCGAATGTTGATTATCAAAATAGCGTCATTTATGCTGATAGTTTACTCTTTATTTCGCTAGATACGTATTTAGGGAAGGACAGTAAGATCTATCAAGATTTTCCAGAGTATATCAAACAAAATTTTACAAGAGAGCATTTAATTGTTGATGTGGCTGAGGCTTTTGCAAAGCGTGAAATTCCTAGAACCAAAGACAGAACATTTGTTTCTAGAATGATTCAAAAAGGAAAATTACTATACCTCATGAGTGCCTTTTTACCTAAAGAAGATGAAGCAAATATTTTAGGATACACACAAGAGCAGATCGGTTGGTCAGATTTTAATGATGTACAGATGTGGAAGTACTTTGTTGAGAAAAAGTTATTGTTTAGTAATGATCAAGAACTCAATCGTCGCTTTTTAGATAATGCCCCATTTTCTAAATTTTTCTCTGTCCAAGATAATGAAACGCCAGGGCGTATAGGAGCGTGGTTTGGTTTGCAAATTGTGAAGGCGTATATGAATACTAATGATGTTGAAATACAAGCCATGCTCAGAACACCGAATGAAGAAATCTTTAAAAATTCAAAGTATAAACCCACTAAGTAGCTAAGAGCAAATAGCCAATTTTACTTAATGTCTAATGTCTAATGTCTAATGTCTAATGTCTAATGTCTAACATGTCACATACTTCAGAAATAAAGTTTACCGTAAATCTTGACGAGAATAAAATACCCGAAAAGCTATCTTGGGATGCGCAAGATGGTGGTGTTTCAAACGAAGAAACCAAAGCGGTGCTTATCTCAGTTTGGGATGCCAACAAAAAAGAAACCTTAAAAATGGATCTTTGGACCAAAGACATGCCACTCGAAGAAATGAAACATTTCTTTCATCAAACCTTATTGTCAATGTCAGATACCTTTTATCGCGCAACTAATGATGAGAAAATGACGGCTACCATGCGTGATTTTTGCGATTACTTTGCAGAGAAGTTAGAACTTTTAAACAAGTAATATTGTCATTGCGAGTGAAACGTGGCAATCTTATTAAACAGATTACTTTGTCATTTCGAAATGAGTGGAGCGATTGAGAAATCTAGATTATTAATGGTAGTCCGTATCGACAACTTTAATTCAACTCAAAATCATTAATTTGCTTAATGATATAATTATAATCTTCACGCTTATTTACAAAATCGAGCTCAGACACATCTATTATTAAGGTGTTTAACGACTGTTCTGTTTTGATAAAAGTAGCGTAGCCCTGATGAATTTTTTCTAAATACGAAGCTTTGATATTTTGCTCATAAGCCCTACCTCTATTTTTTATGTTTTCTAAGAGTCTATCTGTATTCTGATAGAGATAGACATACAAATCTGGTTTGGCAATTTCTTTATACATAATGTCAAACATACGTCTGTACAATATATATTCTTCTTTTTGCAAGGTTATTTGTGCAAATATGAGTGACTTAAAGATGTAATAATCAGATATAATAAAATTCTTGAACAAGTCGAATTGTGCAAGATCGTCAGATAATTGCGAATAGCGATCGGCTAAAAAACTCATTTCTAACGGAAATGCATAGCGTTCTTTGTCTTCATAGAATTTTGGTAAGAATGGGTTATCAGCAAAGCGTTCTAAAACAACCTTTGCGTTAAAATCGTTACCCATCATATGAGCCAAGGTCGTTTTACCAGTCCCAATATTTCCTTCAATAGCGATGTAGTTATATTTTTCAACAAGAGAAGTAGGTCTTAGTAGTTTGAGGTCAGTCTTATTAATTTCGGTGGTATCCTCACATTCTTGTAAACAGATGAAAGTTGTTTTTTGAGCAACTGGATGCTCAACATCTGGAGCGATTTCCGCTAAAGGAGCTAATACAAAGTTTCGTTCTAACATCCTCGGGTGTGGAACTTTTAAATTGTTATATGAAATAATTTTGTTTTCAAATAAAAGAACATCAATATCAATAAGACGCTCTTTATACCCTCCAGAACTATCACGTTTTCGTCCTAGCTCACTCTCTATAGACAGTACTGTTTTTAACAATTTTTCTGCAGTAAGATTTGTAGAAACCTTAACACATATATTTAAAAAATCATCACTTTCAAATCCCCAAGAAGCTGTTTGATACACTGAAGAAATGGTACACACATATCCTACCTTTTCAGAAATTAAATTAATGGCAGTTTGAAGGTTTTTGAGCTTGTTACCTATATTACTTCCGAGTGATAAATATGTAATTTGTTGCATCTTCATAGAGGGAGTACAAAGAAACTAAAATCAGCCATAAAAGGTTATCTTTGTCATCTCATTTTATAAACATTCTAGTAGTTGTGTAACTTTTTGATATATAATACTACTAATACCAAAATGACAAAAAATAAAAAACAACTTTACAAAAAATGAAATTTTTAAGGGAATTATTAGCTGCGATCTTAGGTGTTTTTATAGCGTTAACGATTATGTTTTTCATATTTATGGCTTTTGCAGCTGCCATGGGACAAGATGATAAAATAATAGTAAAAAATGATTCGGTTTTAGAATTAGATCTTACCAAATCAGTACGTGATGATTATAATGTAACAGACCCGTTTTCTGATGCTTTTGGCGGTGGCGATAGCGACTTATTAGAATTACACGAAATTATGAGTGCGCTCGAGAACGCAAAAACCGATGATAATATTAAAGGAATTAGCATTAAAACTACTGGGGTTAATGCAGGTTTAGCACAAACACAAGCGATTCGCGATAAACTGTTAGATTTTAAAGAATCAGGAAAGTTTATCAACGCTTACGCGGATTATTATACGCAGAAAAACTACTACTTAAGTTCTGTTGCTGATTCTATATACTTAAATCCTGTTGGGATGATTGACTTTAAAGGACTGGCTTCTGAGATATTGTATTTTAAAGATTTTGAAGATAAATATGGTATTAAAATGGAAGTCATCCGTCACGGTAAATATAAAAGTGCAGTTGAGCCTTTTTTAGAAAATAAAATGAGTGATGCAAATCGTGAGCAGTTAAAGTCATTCTTAAGCTCTATCTGGAGTAAAATGACAACAGATATTGCAGCAAGCAGAAATAAATCTGTTACAGAAGTGAATGCTATTGCAGATAAATTATTAGCTAGAAACCCTGAACTAGCTTTACAAAACAATATGATCGATGGTGCACTTTATATAGATGAGTATGAAGCTAAACTTAAATCAAAAATAGGTATCGATACTGATAAAAAATTAAATACAATTTCTTTGGAAGATTATGTTGCTTCTGGTAAAGGCCGTATAAAATCGACGGCGAAAGATAAAGTAGCGGTAATTTACGCACTTGGTGAAATTATGTATGGTGAAGGTAATGAGACATACGTGGGTCAAGAAGCAATAATTAAAGCTTTAAAAAAGGTACGTAAAGATGATAAGATAAAAGCGGTAGTATTACGCGTAAACTCGCCAGGTGGTAGCGCATTAGCTTCAGAACTTATTTGGAGAGAATTAGAATTGACTAAAAAGGAAAAACCTTTAGTTGTTTCTATGGGTAATTTAGCGGCATCTGGTGGTTATTATATTGCTTGTAATGCAAATAAAATTTACGCTGAACCATCTACAATTACAGGTTCTATCGGTGTGTTCGGCATGGTGCCAAATATTAAACAATTTGCAGATAATATTGGTATCAATGCAGAACAGGTAGGTACGAACGAGAATTCATTAAGTTATAGTGTTTTTGAACCCATGACCGATAAATTTAAAGCGGTAACTACTGAAGGAATTGAAGATATCTATAAAACTTTTGTAACGAGAGTGGCAGAAGGAAGAGATATGACGTTTGCACAAGTTGACAGTATAGCACAGGGTAGGGTATGGTCTGGTACTGAAGCTTTAGCAAACGGATTGGTTGATGAGCTAGGTAGTTTAAATGATGCAGTCAAAGCAGCAGCTGAACTTGCAGATATTACTGAATATAAAACAACAAATTATCCTCGTTATAAAAAGGATTTTCAAGATATGTTTAATTCGTTTCCGTTGCTAAAAATAAGTACTGATGAACTTATAAAAGAGCAGTTAGGAGCCACTAATTATAAAATGTATAAATCTATCAAAAAGACGACGGAGCTAAAGGGTATTCAAGCACGTATGCCTTTTGAAATAGAGATTAAGTAATAAAAATAAATATTATTGTTGTAGAAAGCGTTTCATCTTATTTCGGTATTTTGAGGCGCTTTTTTCTTTTACATTTTTTTGTAAGTAATAAAGCTGTAATTATACTTGTGCTTTTCATCAGCTATAAAATCTTCTCGTGATATTTCTTTCCAAATAGTAGTATTAATTTCTGGAAAAAAAGCGTCTGCATCAAAATTAGCATCTACTAAGGTAAGATCGAGTGTGTCAGCAATAGCAATTGCTTGCTTATAAATTTGTGCGCCGCCTAAGATATAAGGATTTTCATCAGCTTTAGCAGCAGCAATAGCCTCTTGTAAAGAGTTAACAACAATACAGTTTTCTGCTTTGTACTTTTTATTTCTCGTGATAATAATATTGGTTCTATTTGGTAAAGGCTTACCTAAAGATTCAAAAGTCTTTCTGCCCATAATAACATGATGACCAGCCGTAACTTTTTTAAATCGTTTAAGGTCATTAGGTAAATGCCAAATAAGATCATTGTTTTTACCCAGCTCTCCATTTTTACCAATAGCAGCAATAAGGGTAATCATCTGTCTAGATTTTTTTTTTCTGACTCAGGTAATTTGTCTAAAGGAGTAATAATCTTATTTTTAATGAGTTTACCTTCTAGTTTTGAAAGTTTCTTTTGATGTTTTTCTACAAGCTTTTCGGTTTCGATACGTTCCCAATCTTTACCAAAAAAGCGTTTCGTTACAAAAACATTGATAAAATGTAGTAACCATAAAAAGAACCAAATAGCCACAGCATACTTAAACCATTCACCAAATTGTTCACCAACTTTAAAAAATAAATTTAATACGATTAAGAAAACCGACCCTAACAAAAAGACAATAAAATGGTAGTACAAACGCTTCTTTTGAACTATGCGTTTTCTAGCTTTTTCGTATATTTCGTGTTGTTCTTTAGATTCCATTTTATCAAATTATAACGGAACACGAAAATACTATTTTTTAAGAAAAGAAAAATAGGTATTACATGTTTTTAACCCACTCTTTGATATAGCCCGTAAAATCTTCTTTTTCTAAAACTTGATTTACAGATTTAATATCAAGTTGATCATTTTCGAGTGTATTTAATAATGACTGAATTGCATTCAGCATATTTGCATCATCAATTTTCTCAATTCTTTGTTGTATGTGTAGTTTAAGTTGCTCTTTTTCCATTTTTTAATTCTTTTTCTTGCGAATTTAATGGCTTACATTTTTAAATCAAAGTTTTAACTACTAAACTTTTGTTATAAAAATAAAGAACTATAGAAATTACCCTTCGGTATAGATTCGAGTATTAACGCTCCGTTTTTTGGAAACATGTATTTTATTTTCATTTTTTTTGATAAAAAAGCTATACAGCTACGGCTCCTTTAATATGCGGGTGCGGATTGTAATCTACCAATGTAAAATCTTCAAAGGTAAAATCTTCAATAGTATTGACCTCTGGATTTAAAATCATTTTTGGAAGCGGTCGAAGATCACGTGAAAGTTGTAATGCTAATTGTTCCATATGATTACTGTAGATATGTGCATCACCGAAAGTATGAATAAATTCTCCTGCCTCATAACCACACACTTGTGCTATCATCATTGTAAACAATGCATAACTTGCTATGTTAAAGGGTACTCCTAAAAAAATATCGGCACTACGTTGGTATAACTGACACGAAAGTTTACCATCTGCAACATAAAATTGAAAGAAGGCATGACAAGGTGGTAACGCAGCCTTACCATTCGCAACATTTTCATCAAAAGAGACAGAAGTATCGGGTAGCACTGAAGGATTCCATGCAGAAACTAACATTCTTCTACTATTAGGATTCTTTTTAAGCGTTTCTATTACTTCTTTTAGTTGATCTATTTCATCACTATTCCAATTGCGCCATTGATGTCCATAAACAGGACCTAAATCCCCATTTTCGTCTGCCCACTCATTCCAGATACGGACGCCATTTTCTTGTAAATATTTTACATTCGTATCTCCTTTTATAAACCACAATAGCTCATAAACGATAGATTTTAGATGTAGCTTTTTTGTGGTCACCATGGGGAAACCTTCACCCAAATCAAATCGCATCTGGTATCCAAATACACTTTTTGTACCCGTACCTGTGCGGTCTCCTTTTTGATTTCCGTTTTCTAAAACGTGCTTTACAAGGTCATGATATTGCTTCATATTCATTTTCCACGAAAGTGGGAATCTCTTTTAAAAAAATTAGACTGATATTCTTGTCCAGAAAGATATCTCGACTACGCTCGATATGACATCGATAACATTAAAGCTAAAGTAAATAAAAGCTTCAAATCACTATAGTTGAGATTATAAATTGTATAAAAAAGTTATTAACTATATGTTTCAGAATTTTCACATTAAAGTAAGATAACTAATCGGTGGCGATTCGCCACTAGCCTATAATCATTCCTGCAATTGTAGCAGAAACTAAAGATGCTATTGAGCCGCCAATAAGGGCTTTCATTCCGAATTCTGATAAGGTTTTTCGCTGCCCAGGTGCTAACGAACCTATACCGCCTATTTGAATTCCTATAGAGGCAAAATTGGCAAATCCACATAACATATAAGTTGCCATGATAATAGACTTTTGATAATTTAAATGGGTAGCATTAGCAACATTTTTTAGCTCTGCTAATTGTATATAGCCAATAAACTCGCTGGCAGCCAATTTTATACCTAGTAATTGCCCCATCATCATCATATCTTCTTTTGCAACACCAATTAACCACATTAAGGGCGCGAAGATGGTTCCTAAAATAGCTTCTAAAGAAAAGGTAGGATACGGTGTATTTGCGGCCATCCAATCATTTAAGGTAGTTATATTACCTATCCAACCCAAAATGCCATTAATCATCGCAATAAAAGCGACAAATACCAAAAGCATTGCACCAACGTTTACCGCTAGGCGTAATCCTTCTGTGGTTCCATTGGCAATGGCATCTAAAATATTGGATCCAATTTTTTCTGAAGAGACTTTTACATCGGTATTAATTTTTTCGGTTTGTGGGTATAAAATTTTTGAAATTACAATGGCACCAGGAGCTGCCATAACTGAGGCAGCTAATAAATGCTTAGCATAGACCAATCGCAAAGCTGGATCATCGCCGCCTAAGAAACCTATATAAGCAGCTAATACGGCTCCTGCCACGGTTGCCATACCACCAATCATGACTAGCAAGATTTCTGATCGATTCATCTTTTCTAAATAGGCTTTAATCAACAAAGGAGCTTCAGTTTGCCCTAAGAAAATATTACCAGCAACCGATAAGCTTTCTGCACCCGAAATACCTAATATTTTAGTGAGTAACATAGCCATAAGCTTTACTACTTTTTGAATAATACCCAAATAGAAAAGTACAGAAGTCAATGCTGAAAAGAAGATAATTGTTGGGAGTACTTGAAAAGCGAAAATAAATCCGTATGAATTTATATCCATTACACCGCTGAATAAAAACTCACTACCAGATCGAGTAAAATCCAAAATATTAACAAATACTTGACCGACAGACTCGAATACTCTTTGAATAAATGGAATTTTTAAGACTCCTATGGCAATGATTAGTTGAAAAGCTAGACCTAACCCAACTGTTTTCCAATTTATAGCTTTTCTATTACTGCTAAATAAAAAAGCGATTATTAATAATACTATCATACCCAGTACACCGCGCCAAAGAGATGTAATTGAAAAACCTTGGCTTGCGATAATGGTGTCTTTTACTTCTTGTTTAGTAATGTAATTTGGGTGGGATTTAGAAATATAGACTAAAACCTGATTTCCATTTCGTAATTTGAGTTCATTTGAAGACAGATCTATTACTTCGTAATATATTTCAATAACAGTTGGAACTTTTTGCTTGAAAACAAATAATGATTTGTTCTGCAGCCAATAACCACTTGAGAAAGTATTATTTAAAATTGAAGAATACTCTCCATTAACCTTAAGAGATAAAAACTCCTTACCTCGAATAAAATCAACTTTACTATCAATACTGTCAGGATAGCTTTCGTAGATAAGATGTTTCGATAATTGCCAATCGTTTATTTCAGATAACTCAAGTTTTGAAGCTTTTATGCTATCTTTTTGTTGATTTAAAATATCGTTTGATTTAACCTCATTTGATACTTCAATGTCTTGCGCATGTAAGTTAAAAGCAAAAAATACGATTATAATACAGAGTAAATTTCGAATCATAGGGTCTATTATTTCTGACGTTTAGAAATCTCGTCACGTAGTTTTGCGGCCAACTCATAGTCTTCATTTACCACAGCTTCCTCTAATTTAGTATTGAGTTCTTTTAAGGTGAATTCAGTAAAGGAAGCAGAAACATCTTCACTTACTTCTTCAAGTAACTCTTCTACTTCAAAATTAGTAGCCGTTAATTCATCTTCATCACCATGAGATTGCTCTTCTTTTGATTTTAAATAAATACCCGCTTTATCTAAGATATTCTCATACGTAAATATAGGGGCGTTAAAGCGTGTGGCTAAGGCAATGGCATCTGAAGTACGTGCATCTATAATCTCTTCTATACGATCACGTTCACAAATTAAACTAGAATAGAAAACACCATCTACCAATTTGTGAATGATAACCTGTTTTACTTTAATTTGAAATCGATCTGAAAACGTCTTAAAAAGATCGTGTGTTAAAGGTCTCGGTGGTTTGATCTCTTTTTCTAAGGCTATAGCGATAGATTGTGCTTCAAAAGCACCGATAATAATGGGTAGTGTTCTATCTCCTTCAACTTCATTTAACACAAGGGCATACGCTCCACTTTGTGTTTGACTATATGATATACCTTTAATATTAAGGCGAACTAAACTCATAAATTAAAAATAAAAAAAACTGTCTAACTAAGGACTATTAATGTCCGAAATTAGACAGCCTTTAGAGGCACAATTTATAAAAAATTATGCGTTTTGAGCTTTAAACACTTTTAATTTTTCTATTAATTGCGGTACTACTTCAAAAGCATCGCCAACAATACCATAATCAGCAGCTTTAAAGAAAGGCGCTTCAGGATCGGTATTAATAACCACTTTTACTTTAGATGCATTTACACCTGCTAAATGTTGAATAGCACCTGAGATACCAATAGCGATATATAAATTAGAAGCAACAGGTTTTCCTGTTTGTCCAACATGCTCAGAATGTGGTCTCCAACCCAAATCTGAAACAGGTTTAGAACATGCGGTTGCCGCTCCTAAAATTTCTGCGAGCTCTTCAATCATTCCCCAATTTTCTGGTCCTTTTAATCCACGACCTCCAGAAACTACCACATCCGCATCAGCTATAGTGACTGTTCCACTAGCTTTATTAATACTTTGAGAAGTTACGCCCAATTCAGGTATTGAAGTGTCGAAATTTTCATTTGAACCTGAAACTGCATGCTCATGAGCACCATATGAGTTTTTGGCAACACCTACTACTTTTTTATCAGTTGAAATTACAGTGTTGTTGAACCCTTTATTTGAAAATGCCTTACGCTTTACAGTAAATGGGCTTGTACTACTAGGCAATGCTACTACATTTGATGCGTACCCAGCATCTAAGGCAACAGCTACTAAAGGAGCTACAGTTAACCCATCTACGCTTGAGTCGATTACTACAACATCAGCATTTTGTGCATCGGCAGCTTGTTTAATAATAGCAGCGTACGCTTTTGCATTGAACGAAGTAAGGCTATTTTTTACTTCGAGTACTTTCTCTGCACCATAAGTATATAATTCTGAGGCATCACCACCATTAATAGATAATGTAACTAGGTTAGTACCCATTTCTTCTGCTACCTTCTTTCCGTAAGAAACTACTTCGTAAGCAGTTTTTTTAAATTTTCCTTCCGATGAATCGGCAAAAACTAATACAGACATATTTTATATTTTTTATGTCATTACGAGGAATTTATGAAGAAGTAATCTTTTTCAATCAGATTGCTTCACTTAGTTCGCAATGACGTGATTTTAACTTAAATTGCTTTAGCTTCGTTATGTAATAAATTGATCAAGTCATCAACATTATCTACTAACTTAACAGCTCCTTTTGGCGCTGGTTTTTCAAAATTTTGAGTTACTGTAGTTGCCGCTGCGCCAGATGACTCTAAAACGTTCAAAGGTTTTTTTCTTGCCATCATAATACCACGCATATTAGGTATTCTAAGATCTTTTTCTTCTACAATTCCTTTTTGACCTGCAACCACCATTGGTAATGTTGAAGTAACTTTTTCTTCACCTCCATCAATTTCTCTAGTAAGAGTTGCGTTTGTACCATCTACTTCTATACCAACACATCCATTAACAAAATTCATATCTAATAAAGAAGCTAACATACCAGGTACCATCTGACCATTATAATCTGCAGATTCTTTTCCAGTAAGAATAAGATCATAACCACCATTTTTAGCCACTGCTGCTATCTCTTTAGCTACTAACATTCCATCAGTTGGTTCTACATTTACACGGATAGCATCATCTGCTCCGATAGCCAACGCTTTTCGTAAAGTAGGCTCTGTTGTCGCAGTACCCACATTTACTATAGTAATGGATGCTCCCTGCTTTTCTTTAAACCACATAGCACGTGTTAATACAAACTCATCATACGGATTGATCACAAACTGAACACCATTGGTATCGAATTTGGTGTCATGATCAGTGAAATTAATCTTTGAAGTCGTATCAGGAACGTGACTTATACATACTAATATCTTCATTGTTTGTTATATTTTAAGGATATTATTTACTTAAATTCTATGAACAGCGAAGTTACTACTTTTTTTTAAAATACTATGCATGCATAATAAATTTTTTACAGTTTTCAATTTGAATTTCGAAGTTATTTGATTCTTATTTTCTTATTTTTGCTGTTCATTAAAATTCATTTGAATGAGAACAATTCAATTTAGAGAAGCTATTTGTGAAGCGATGAGCGAAGAAATGCGTCGTGATGAAAGCATCTATTTAATGGGTGAAGAAGTAGCAGAATATAATGGCGCGTATAAAGCATCAAAAGGAATGTTAGATGAATTCGGGGCAAAACGTGTAATCGATACACCTATTGCAGAATTGGGTTTTGGTGGTATCGCTGTAGGTTCAGCTATGAATGGTAATAGACCTATTGTTGAATATATGACATTCAATTTTTCTTTAGTTGGAATTGATCAGATTATCAATAATGCGGCAAAGATTCGTCAGATGAGTGGAGGGCAGTTTAATTGCCCAATTGTTTTTAGAGGTCCAACGGCTTCTGCAGGTCAGTTAGCAGCTACGCATTCACAGGCTTTCGAAAATTGGTTTGCAAATACTCCTGGGCTAAAGGTTATTGTTCCTTCAAATCCATACGATGCGAAAGGTTTGTTGAAAGCTGCCATTCGTGATGACGACCCGGTAATTTTTATGGAATCTGAGCAGATGTATGGTGATAAAGGTGAAGTGCCTGATGGAGAATACATCTTACCTATTGGTGTTGCAGATATTAAAAGAGAAGGAACAGATGTTACAATCGTTTCTTTTGGAAAGATTATTAAAGAAGCTTACAAGGCTGCAGATGCTTTAGAGAAGGAAAATATTTCTTGTGAGATTATTGATCTTCGTACCGTGCGACCAATGGATCATGAAGCAATATTCAATTCAGTAAAGAAAACAAATAGATTGGTTATTTTAGAAGAAGCATGGCCTTTTGGTAGTGTAGCTTCAGAGATTACCTATCAAGTTCAAGAACAGTTATTTGATTATTTAGACGCACCTATACAACGCATTACAACAGCAGATACACCAGCACCTTATTCACCAGTTTTGTTAGAGCAATGGTTGCCTAACGCAAATGATGTTATAAAAGCAGTAAAATCTGTGATGTACGTAAAATAATTGGTACAAAAATTGTGCTAAAGGTTCCTTTCATACTTTTACTATGAAAGGAATTTTTCTTTTTAAAATCTTTATAT
>NZ_JBWQOJ010000053.1:0-17558 GCF_056591795.1 Maritimimonas sp. 2210JD6-3
TAAAATAAAAAAATGACACTAGAACTCATAGTATTTATTGCAGCGATTCTTTTTGGTGCTTTGTTGTATTGGCGAGAGTCTCAAGGGAATAAATTATATCGTTTTTTCAATAAAATGATGTATTCTAAAGAGCTGCAAATGAAAGCAGAAGAGAAAAAAGGATTTGTATATCAACAAAATTTTCTACTTCGATTGGTTTTTATAACCTTTCTATTCCTTATCGGAATTTTGATAACCCGTTTTTTAATCCCTATAGATTTAGCGACAATTTCACTATTTGCTTCTATGATTGCAGGAACTGTTTTAGGAACTTATGTAGCCGGATTTATTTTTAAATCGTCTGAGGTTATCGATGAGCAATCAGATTCCATTGAAGATATTGTGCAAGGAACTTTAGAAAAAGGAAAAGATTTTATTGAGGATTTAAAAACAAAAGAGGTCACTTCTGAAGAAGTGAATGAAAAAGAATCAATTAAAGAGGCTACAGAAGCAGAAGCGAAAAAAAGTGCGAGAGAAAGACTTAAGGACAAAGGATATTTATAACAAAGAGCTATGATTAAAAAGTATTGGCAAAAAGGCGGTAAACAAAAAACCATAACTATTGTAATTGGTATTATTTTACTAATTACACTTTTTATTCTACGTGATGATTATCAACCAGTCATTTTATTTTTCCGTAAGTATATTTTTATAATCTTATTAAGTGCTCTTGTGCTATTTTTTGTACTTAAAAAATTCAGGCGTACTGCAAGTACGGGTGGGCGTTTGGCAATGTTAGGAATTTTGCTGGTGTTTTTTGGTTTATTATATGTGGTAGGTTGGCATTTTAAGATGTATGAATATATGAAAACATACAATGTATTTAACAGTCTTAATAAGGTAGAAATTAATGATTTACCACTTACACAAAACGAGCGTATTCAACCACTTAGAAATATATATTCTATGGCTAATGAGTCTGTAGGAGAAACCAAAGATGTATCACTTCCGCATTTGGTACGTGTTGATAGTATTAATAAATGGACAATGGCTATTCAACCTACCGAAAAATATATTTGGCAGCAGATAAGTGACAATACAGAAGAGGTTTTTTCGGTTTCGAGTACTTCGCCATTTCCAAGGTTTTCAAATGAAAATCGTATTCCAGTTACGTTTTCAATTGGTGAATCATTAAAATTTAGTAGAAATACATATAATGCTGTAGTACAGCGCTTTAATCCATTGCAATATGTAACTACCGAGCCTGGTGATGTGTTTTATATGAAAAATGATGCGGATGAATGGGTGCAAGTCGTAAGTCTCATAAAGTGGAAAGGATTTTTCTTTCCGTATCCTTCTTTTGGAGGTGTTATTGTTATTGAGAAAGGTGAACATGATTTCAACGATTATTTAGAGCGTGTTTTTATGGGAAAAGGCACCTATATTTCACCTAAAGAAATGGCTAATTATCCTTATTTAACAAGGCAAAATACATTGTCAGAAAAAGTTTCTCGATTGCAAGCAGAATCGCTTAAGTTTTTGGGAGGTTTTAGCGATCCACTTCCATGGAATATGGAAACAGCGGTAAAAATACCAGATTTGCCAGACGATCAAAATGAACAACCCTTTGTAACAGATTTTGATTTTTCAGATTTGGAGGTTGATGCTTATGACGGCTTATACCATTGGTTTGGTTTAGAGCCTGTTGGTGATGAACGTACCAGTCTGACCTTTAGTGTTTTTGTCCCTGCTGATGGTACCGATAAGTTGTATTATTATGACCATGCATCAAAAAGAGAAGGGTATGCGGGTGTTTCTGCAATGCCTTTAAAAGTAATTGAATCAAGAAAAGAGTTTGATTGGTCAGTAAATAAACCAGTAGAATTTCGGCCTTATATCAAAAATATAGCTGGTAGAAAGCGTATGTTCTTTCTAGGTACTATTTCTGCGATAAAGGAAGATTCTGAAAAGTTTGATGGTTCGGCAACACCCGATTTAGCATTGATTGATAGTGAATATAGAGATGTAGTTTGGATAGATGCAAAACATCCCAGTAAATGGGATAAAGCTGTTTATGACCAATTAAATGAAGCTTGGCGTGCGAGTGAAGGAATTGAACATTTCTATAGCGAATCACCAAAATTGATCGATACCAATAAAGTAATTGATTCAATGGGAGCTATTGTTAAAACAACATCAAATCAAGAAGAGATAGAAAAATTACAAAAGAAAATAGATTCTTTGAAGCGATCAAGCAATTAAAAGTCTTCAATAATTTCCTTTACTTTTTGTTCAATTTCTTTATGGCGTTTTCTTTTGTCTAGTTTATACGCGTCATTGGCGCGTTCTTGGCAGTCTTTAATCATGCAGGTTTCACAGGTAACCCCAACAGATTTTTTTGCAATGCTGTCATCATTTAAAAACTGTATGTGTTTTTTTAAGTGTGGAGAAATCAACATGCCCAGCGTTACGCTTCGCGTAAAATCTTTTTTAAATGGGTCTCTAGTAGCTGAAGAAAACACTAGGTATTGACTATTATTTTCTGGATACTCAGAAATTTGAAGATCAAATGCATGATCTTTTTTCAAATCTTGCTCTAAGGTATTCAACGTACGCAAAGAAACCCACCTTCTACAGTAGTGTTCTTGTAATTCGTTAGCATGTGGTGCTTGTTGTTGTGTAATATGTAACTCTTTATTAAGTCTATAGGTTGACGAACCTTTCTTGTGGGTAAAGCGTAAGAAAAAAAGGTTTTTAAAATGGAATTGTTTAGGTAAAATATTTGTGAGGCGCTGATAAAAGGTTTCTGGTGAATAAGTAAAATCCTCCATTAATTTGATAAAATCGTTTGGATTAAAGTTCTCTTTGGCGAAGAATTCCTTCAATGCATCGATTAAAATGTTTTTAGGTATTAATAAGGCCCCAGCAAAATATGAAGCTAAAAAATTATGAAGTACTTGGTCAAAACCTTCAAATTTAATCCATGGAAAAGTGAAAAGGCGATCTTCTATTTCTAAAAAATTGTAAGCAATCTCTTTTGCATAGATGAATCGTTTTTGAGATTCATCAATCTTTTTGCTGAGTAAGAGTGTTTTTTTCTTTTTAATATAGATAGAACGTAAATCGTCTAAATTGTCATGCTTAGATAACTCTTTCGCATTAATTGTATAGTTGTATTCTTCTACAAGAATTTCTTCAAGTTCAGCAGTCGTAATTTGCTTGGTTAGATCAATATGATATGCTTTTGCAAACTTTTCAACGGCAAGTTCAATGTCTTCAAAATAATTGTTTTGAGATTCTTGATAGGAGCGGAGTGCCGCTAAGAAAAAACTCTCTCTTGAAAAACTATAATGTTTGGCAATTTTTATAAGTGTGCTGATAAATGCATTGACCTTGGTTGGAGCGTTAGCAATAATATCTATTAAATTACTTTCTTTAATTCCGAAAACGTCTAAAGGAATTTCTTTTAACATTTTTGACTGCAGTATCTCACCAATGGGAGCTAGGTTTTTGTCTAGTTTTAAGGATACCAAATGGTCATAAGGCACCTCTAAAGCCTCAGAAAGGATTACAATTTTATCTGTTTTAGGATATTTTTTTCCTTTCTCTATTTCGTTTAAATACGATTTTGAAAGCCCTGTTAATTTTGATAAACCAAATAATGAAAGGTTTTTTTCGTTTCGTATTTGTTTGATTTTCAAGCCAAAAATTAAACGTATGTATTCCTCTTCAATAACCATTGTGTATATAATTTGCTTTGCGAAAGTACAAAAAATAATATAAATTTAAAATTTAGCGAACGTTCGCTTGTTTTGTAAAGTTTTTTATTTTATGTTTGCTCCATCATCAAAAAAAAACAGCGTATGATAGTTAGTAATCTACTACAGCAAAATGTAACAGTTAAAAACGCAAATACCTCAGCATATAAGGCTATTCTTAGTGACGAAGCTTTAGAGTTTTTAGGACAGTTGCATCAAAAGTTTAATGGTAAAAGAATTGAACTTTTAAATAGACGTAAAGAAGAAGAAAAGAAGTTTGAGAAAGGTATGTTGCCTTCGTTTCCAAAAGAAACCAAAGAAATAAGAGAAGGTGACTGGGTGGCAGCACCACTACCAAAAGACTTGTTAGATAGACGTGTCGAAATCACTGGCCCTACAGATAGGAAGATGGTAATAAATGCCCTGAATTCTGGCGCAAGAGTATTTATGAGTGATTTTGAAGATAGCAACTCGCCAACATTTGATAATATGATGCAAGGGCAGCAAAATCTAATTGATGCAAATGCAAGAACAATTGCTTTCGAAAATCCAACAAATGGTAAAAAGTACAAACTAAATGAAGAGGTAGCAATACTTCTAGTAAGACCTCGAGGATTGCATCTAAATGAAAAACACCTTACCTGTAACGGTGAAGAAATGTCGGGTTCATTGGTTGATTTCGGGTTGTATTTTTTTCATAATGTAAAGCAGTTGCTGGCTAATGGAAGTGGTCCGTATTTCTATTTACCTAAGCTAGAGCATTATCTTGAAGCGCGTTGGTGGAATGAAGTTTTTGTTTTTGCACAAGAATACTTAAGTATTTCACAGCAAACCATCAAAGCTACTGTACTCATTGAAACGATTACAGCTAGTTTTCAGTTAGATGAGATCATTTATGAGTTAAGAGACCATATGGCTGGGCTCAATTGTGGGCGTTGGGATTATATTTTCTCGTACATCAAGAAGTTTAAGAATCATAAAAATTTCTTTGTTCCCGATAGAGCACAAATAACTATGGCAACACCTTTTATGGAGGCGTATTCTTTACGTGTGATTCAATCATGTCATCGACGTGGTGTACATGCTATGGGCGGTATGGCCGCTCAAATTCCAATAAAAAATGATCCAGAAGCGAATGAGAAAGCTTTTGCAAAAATAAGACAAGGAAAAGAGCGTGAAGTAAAAAATGGTCATGATGGTACATGGGTGGCGCATCCAGGTTTGGTAGCATTGGCAACCGAGGTTTTCGATACACACATGCCCACAAAAAATCAAATACACGTTAAACGAGCTGAGTTAATGATTACCGAAGAGCAGCTTATTGAGCAACCTAAAGGAGTTATTACAGAAAAAGGCATTCGCGAGAATATTAATGTAGGTATTCTATATATAGAATCGTGGTTGTCGGGTAAAGGGGCTGCAGCACTTTATAATTTGATGGAAGATGCAGCAACAGCAGAGATTTCAAGAACACAAGTATGGTTGTGGCTACAAAATAATGAGCAAATTGATAACGGAGAAGCTTTTAATATTGAAAAATATGTAAAACTACAGCAAGAGGAAATCGAAAAAATAGAAAAGTTGGTCGGTAAAGAGCGTTTTAAAAATGGAAAATTTGATCTCGCAATAGAACTTTTTGATAAACTCGTTTTATCTGAAGAGTATCAAGAGTTTTTAACACTCGATGCATACCATTATATATAAAAAACCACCCCAAAACCGCAAAATTAAAGGGTGATTCAATACATGTAAATTAATACAAAACAAAATTATGAAAAATCTAGGAGAAGCAACGTATAGTTCAGCATTAGAAACCGTAAAGAATCTTAAAGAAAAGTACGGGAGTACTTGGAGTGCTATTAATCCAGAAAGTGCTGCCAGAATGGTAACTCAAAATCGCTTTAAAACAGGGCTAGATATTGCTAAATATACGGCGTCAGTAATGAGAAGTGATATGCAGGAGTATGATTTAAATCCAGCCAACTATACACAATCATTGGGGTGCTGGCATGGGTTTGTTGCACAGCAAAAAATGATTTCAGTAAAAAAACATCATAAAACAACTAGTAAAAGATATTTATATCTTTCTGGTTGGATGGTTGCTGCTTTGCGTTCTGAGTTTGGTCCTTTACCAGATCAATCTATGCATGAAAAAACAGCGGTACCTTCACTAATTGAAGAGATTTATGATTTTTTACGTCAAGCGGATGCAATCGAATTGAACGATCTATTTAGAAGGTTAGAAAATGGAGAAAATGTACAAGAACAAATAGATAATTTTGAAACACATATAGTACCCATTATTGCAGATATTGATGCTGGTTTTGGTAATGAAGAAGCTACCTATTTACTGGCTAAAAAAATGATTCAAGCAGGGGCATGTGCTATTCAAATTGAAAATCAAGTATCTGATGCAAAGCAATGTGGGCATCAAGATGGTAAAGTAACGGTACCACATGAAGATTTTATCGCAAAATTAAATGCCATTAGATACGCTTTTTTAGAGCTAGGTGTAGAAGAAGGTGTGATTGTTGCTAGAACCGATTCTGAGGGAGCGGGTCTTACCCAGAAATTGCCAGTTAGTAAAGAGGCTGGTGATCTAGCATCGCAATATTTAGCATTTGTTGAAGCAGAAGAAATTTCTGTTGAAGATGCGAGGCAAGATGATGTATTATTAAAACGCGATGGAAAATTAGTACGTCCCGTGCGTCTATCTAACGGATTGTATAAATTCAAAGAAGGAACCAATATTGATAGAGTAGTGCTTGATTGTATTACAAGTCTTCAAAATGGTGCAGATCTATTATGGATAGAAACGCCTACACCCAACTTGAAGCAAATTGCGCATATGGTAAATAGAGTGCGTGAGGTGATACCTAATGCAAAGCTGGTTTATAATAATTCACCGTCATTTAACTGGACGTTGAATTTTAGAAATCAAGTATATAATGCAATGGTAGAAGCAGGTGAAGACGTTTCAGCTTACGATAAAAATAATTTGATGGATGTAAAGTATGACGGTTCTAAGTTATGCAGATTGGCGGATAAGAAGATAAGAACTTTTCAAGTTGACGGCGCTAAAGAAGCAGGAATTTTTCATCACTTAATTACGTTACCAACATATCATACCACGGCACTGCACATGAGTGATTTAACAGAAGGTTATTTTGGTGAAGAAGGAATGCTCGCCTATGTAAAAGGTGTGCAACGACAAGAAATTCGTAAAGGTGTGGCTTGTGTAAAGCATCAAAGAATGGCAGGATCTGACCTTGGCGATGATCACAAAATATTCTTTGCAGGTGATAATGCTTTAAAAGCTGGAGGTGAAAAGAATACTTCGAATCAGTTTGAATTAATAGAAAAAACTGTTGATAAAGCAGATAAGATGAGTGCAGTAGCTTAATAAGTAATAAATTTTATCTTAAAAGAGTCTCAAATACGAAGACTCTTTTTTTATACAACTATTTGCCATGTAAATAGTTTCCTTGGAATATAAATTTATATTTCTTACCTTTGTATCAAATTTATAAATCACATACAATGAAAAGAGACAACATAATTTATTACATCGCGACAGGATTGTTAACGGCATTGATGCTATTTTCAGCTGGTATGTACTTTTTCAATCATGAAGAAGTGGCAGAAATGTTTAAAGGATTTGGATACCCTACCTATATAATCTATCCGTATGGAATTGCAAAAATATTAGGGCTGGTGGCAATTTGGTTTGTTGGTAATAAAGTACTTAAAGAGTGGGCCTATGCAGGTTTTTTCTTTGCGTTTATTTTGGCGTTTTTTGCCCATGTAATGATAGGAGACGGTGAACAAATGGGTGCAATTGTAGCAATGGTATTACTTATTGTGTCATATATCTATAGTAAAAAAACAGGTAAAACTTTATAGATAAATATGAAAAGAATAATTGTATTTGCAGGAAGTAATAGTAAAACTTCTATCAATAAGCAATTAGCAACTTATGCTGGTAGTTTATTAGGTAAAAATGAAGTAAGGGTATTAAACTTAAACGATTATGAATTACCATTATATAGTATCGATTTAGAGAATGAAAACGGTATTCCAGAAAATGCGAAAGAGTTTTTAGAAGAATTACAATCGTCAGATGGCATTATCTTATCCTTAGCAGAGCATAACGGAGCATATGCAACAGCATTTAAAAATTTGTTTGATTGGATGTCTCGAATCGATGGTAAATTGTGGAGTGAAATTCCGATGTTATTAATGGCGACATCTACTGGAGATAGAGGAGGAGCTTCGGTATTAGAAGTAGCAAAAAATCGTTTTCCATATATGGGAGGTGCCATAGTCAGTACTTTTTCTTTACCTAATTTTTATGATAACTTTAAAGATGGGGCAATTGTTGACAAAGCATTAAGTGATGCGCTTAAGAACGCAGTAAAACGTTTAGAAGAGAATTTATAAACAATATTATCATATTAAAAAATTCATCAATCGATGAAACAAAACAAGAACTAAATCATAAGAACATGGCAGACAAAAAACAAGTAGTAAAAGAATATAGTAATGAGGATATCACGGTGGTTTGGAAACCAGATATGTGCATTCATTCGAAAAAATGTTGGAAAGGGTTATTACAAGTTTTCAATCCGCAAAATCGCCCATGGGTAAATATGGAAGGAGCTTCAACAGATCGCATTAAAAAGCAAGTAGAAGCTTGCCCTTCAGGAGCCTTGGCATATACTGTTAAAGGAGAAGAAGCTTCTCAAGTAGCAAATAATAATGAAACAAAAGTAGAAGCATTGCAAAATGGCCCTTTGTTAGTACATGGCAGTCTTCAAGTAACAAACTCTGATGGTAGCAAAGAGAATAAAAAACGTGTAACTGCTTTTTGTCGCTGCGGAGCGTCTGCTAACAAACCCTATTGTGATGGCGAGCATAACAAAATTGGTTTTACCGCTTAGTAATGAATATACAGCACGAAGATGATGGTAAAAAAGGAGAATTTTACCTTGAAGTAGATGGAAAGCGTGGAGCATTGATGACCTATACTTGGGCAGGCAGTGATAAGATTATTATTGACCATACCGAAGTTGATGATAGCCTTAGAGGACAAGGAGTGGGGTATAAGTTAGTAGAAGCCTCTGTGAGTTTTATGAGAGAGAATGCTGTAAAAGCAATGCCTTTATGTCCGTTTGCGAAGGCAGTTTTTGATAAAATACCTGAATACTCAGACGTATTATTTTAACTAGAATTTAAATTATGAAGATAAAACTATATGGTAAGAAAGGGCATGCGCATACCGTGGCTTTTAAAAATTTTTTAAGAATGGCAGAGATTCCATTTGAGTACAAAGATATCATGGTTGACGATGAAGCTAAATTGCATACACAAGAATTGTATGATGGCGCAATTAAGTTTCCTACGTTGTTTGTAGATGAGGAAGTATATAAAACACCTTCTTCAGATACTTTTAATAAGGTGATGAAGGATTTAAAATTAAGAGGATGACAAACTCTCTAGAGTATTAAAACTTTAATAAAGCAATTACGAAATGGGTGATATTTCAATAGATATTAATTCAAAGTTTATGAGTACTAAGGTGAAAGCCATGCTTAACATTATGTACACTGCGAATTGGATCAATAGTAAGCAGAATACATTTTTTAAACCCTACGGTATATCACCACAACAATATAATATCTTAAGAATACTACGAGGAGCTAAAAAGCCTTTAAAAGTTCAAACCATTAAAGAACGTATGATAGAAAGGGCACCTAATGCAACACGTTTGATGGATAAATTATGTGCAAAAAAATTGATAGAGAGGTTACCATGCCCAGAGGATAGGAGAGTGGTACACATTACTATCCTTAGCAAAGGTCTTAACCTATTAAAGGAAATAGATAAGAATTTTAATGAAGATTTATTAGCAAATTTAACCACGAAAGAAGCATCACTGTTGAGTAATTTATTAGATAAGATTAGATGACTTTGTCATTTCCGTGTAAACGGGAATCGATAATCAAAATTTTTTACAATGATTGTTTCCTAGGAAAATAAAACAAAGAAAAATGAATAGATTAAAAACAATAAAAGATAAAGTGGGTAGCCCATTGGTAAATATGGGACCCATACGATTACGACAACCGTTGCCAACTGATGGGATAGAGCAGGTAGATCCGTTTTTATTATTACATCATTATGGACCCTATGCCATAAGTGCTTTTAATAATCCGTTTGATCTGGGTCCACATCCGCATCGAGGATTTGAACCGATAACCCTATTGTTTAAAGGAGAGCAATTGCATCGTGATTCGTTAGGCAATGAGATGTTGGTAAAAGCGGGTGACGTACAGTGGACTACCGCAGGTCGCGGAATTATACATGCCGAAGGCCCTTCGAAAGAATTTGTTGAAAAAGGAGGCGAGTTAGAAGGTATTCAACTATGGCTGAACCTTCCTGCCAAAGACAAAATGATGCCGCCAGCATACCAGCACTTACAAAGTGAAGATATCTCTGTTCTTATGAACGATGATGAAAGTAGCTGCTTAAAAGTAATAGCTGGTGAGCAAAAAGGAGCAAAAGGATTGATAAATACACAGACTCAGGTTAATGTTTTTACTGTAAAAGCAAATGCGAAAGGAAGAATGAAAATTACAATTCCAAAGGCTCATAAATCATTAGTGTATTTACTTGATGGTGAGGTATTCGTAAATAATGATGTACTATTAAAAAAAGGAGCGATGCAAATGGTAACTTTTAATCACGATGGCGACACTGTTGAACTTGAAGCACGAAAGGAAAGTAATTTGTTAGTACTCTCTGGAGAACCCATTGATGAAAAGGTATCTCAATATGGGCCTTACGTAATGAATACGCAGACCGAGATATTAGAAGCAATGAGAGACTTTCAACAAGGTAAAATGGGTTATTTATACTAAATCTTCATCATTATTTTTACCATTAAGTAAAAACTCGAGACTATGCTCGAGTTTTTTACTTTAAAAAATTGCTGTATCTTGCAACTATTATGCATGCATAATAAAATCAATGATACCTTATGACAAAATATAAACACATTTTCGAACCCCTAGACCTCGGATTTACTACAATAAAGAATCGTATTTTGATGGGTTCAATGCATACGGGGTTAGAGGAAGAAAAGAATGGATATGAGCGCATGGCTGCCTTTTATGCTGAACGTGCCAGAGGTGGTGTTGGATTAATCGTAACAGGAGGTATTGCACCAAATATACAAGGTTGGACAGGCCCGTTTGCGGCTAGAATGAGTAACAAAAGACATGCTAACAAGCATAAGGAAATTACCGATGCAGTACATAAAGAAGGAGGTAAAATATGTATGCAAATTTTACATTCGGGCCGTTATGGATACCATCCATTTAATGTAGCTCCCTCTGCTATTAAAGCTCCGATAAATAGATTTAAACCTTTTAAACTTAAAAAATCAGGCATAAAAAGAACGATACGCGATTTTGTAAACTGTGCGAAACTAGCAAAACATGCTGGGTATGATGGCGTTGAAATTATGGGTTCTGAAGGTTATTTGATTAATGAATTTATTGCTGAACGTACCAATAAACGCAATGATAATTATGGAGGCACTTATGAAAATAGGATGCGCTTACCTATTGAGTTAGTAAAGAAGACGAGAGAAGCTGTTGGTAAAGAATTTATTATCATTTATCGTTTATCAATGCTCGATTTGGTTGAAAAAGGTAGTAGTTGGGACGAGATTGTACGTTTAGGTAAAGAAATTGAAAAGGCAGGTGCAACCATTATCAACACAGGTATTGGTTGGCATGAGTCGCGAATTCCTACAATTGCTACTTCTGTACCCAGAGCAGCCTTTACTTGGGTTACCAAGAAAATGAAAGAAGAAGTGTCAGTTCCGTTAATTACCTCTAATAGAATTAATATGCCTGAAACTGCTGAAAAAGTGTTAGCAGAGGGTCATGCCGATATGATATCGATGGCGAGACCTTTTTTAGCAGATGCTGATTGGGTAAACAAAGCACAAGCCGAAAAAGAAGATGAAATTAATACCTGTATTGCCTGTAATCAAGCTTGTTTAGATCATGTTTTTCAACAAAAAGTAGCAAGTTGCTTGGTAAATCCGCGGGCATGTCATGAAACGGAATTGAATTATAATACAGCAGTACTTAAAAAGAAAATAGCGGTGGTTGGTGCTGGTCCAGCCGGATTAGCAGCTTCTACTGTTGCAGCACAAAGGGGTCATGAAGTTACGTTGTTTGATGCTGATAGTGAAATTGGCGGGCAATTCAATATGGCGAAACAAATTCCAGGTAAAGAAGAGTTCTATGAAACCATTCGCTATTTTAAAAAGCAACTCGAGTTACATAATGTAACAATACAACTAAATACCAAAGTAGCGGTAGAAGAATTTGCAAAGCTTGATTTTGACGAAGTGATTTTAGCTACAGGTATTATTCCGCGTACACCGAGAATAGAAGGTGTTGAGAATCCGAAGGTATTGAGTTATATTGATGTTTTGAAGCATAAAAAGCCAGTAGGTAAACGTGTTGCGGTGATTGGTGCAGGAGGTATCGGTTTTGATGTTTCAGAATACCTAGCACATGAAGGAGAAAGTTCATCCTTAAATGTAGATGCTTGGCTAAAGGAATGGGGAATTGATAAATCACTGAATGCCAGAAGCGGTATTGAAGGGGTTAAACCAGAAATTCATCCACCCGCTAGAGAAATATTTATGTTTAAACGTAGCAAAGGTAAATTTGGCGGTAAATTAGGAAAGACTACGGGTTGGATTCATAGAACGAATTTAAAAAAGAAGCATATTCAATTCATCAATGAAGTTGAATATACTAAAATTGATGATCAAGGGCTTCATTACGTGCAAAACGATGAACAGAAAATTTTAAAGGTTGATAATGTGATTATTTGTGCAGGTCAATTACCATTTAAAGAGTTGTTAGAACCCTTACAAGCAAAAGGGTTGAAAGTGCATATCATTGGCGGAGCCGATGTAGCCGCAGAATTAGATGCCAAACGCGCTATTGATCAAGGGAGTAGATTGGCAGCTTCACTTTAACTTTTACCTTCCATAATTTATTGCGATATTTGTTTCTACTTAACCAAAACTGAATACGATGGCAATGAATAAAAATACCGTCTTAGGCTATGCAACGATGTTAATGATTATTATGGGTATCATACTTATTTTAATGGGTGCTTACCGTTATGATGACGTGGCAGGATGGGGATTTGCAACCGTAGGTATTGGTTTTTTTGCTATTGCATGGGTGTTTAATGCTCTTAAAGGAAGAGTGTAAGTTACCCAAGTATTAAATCTAATTATCTAATTAATTATGTCAGACGATAAGAAAGTAATCTTTTCGATGAATCGGGTCTCTAAAACCTATCAATCTACAGGAAAACAAGTACTTAAAGATATTTATTTAAGCTTTTTTTACGGAGCTAAAATTGGAATACTTGGTTTGAACGGATCTGGTAAATCTACCTTATTAAAAATTATTGCAGGGGTTGAAAAGAATTATCAGGGTGATGTCGTTTTTTCACCAGGATTTAAAGTAGGATATCTAGAACAAGAACCACAATTAGACGAATCGAAAACGGTACTAGATATCGTAAAAGAAGGCGTTGCTGAAACGGTAGCCATTTTAGATGAATACAACAAGATCAACGATATGTTTGGTCTTGAAGAAGTCTATTCTGATGCTGATAAGATGGAAAAACTGATGGCTAAGCAAGCAGAATTGCAAGATAAAATTGATGCCGCAAATGCCTGGGAGTTAGATACCAAATTAGAAATCGCTATGGATGCATTACGTACACCAGAAGGTGATAAACCTATTTCGGTATTATCAGGAGGTGAACGCCGTAGAGTAGCTTTGTGTAGGCTCCTGCTGCAAGAACCCGATATTTTACTGCTCGATGAACCAACGAACCATTTAGATGCAGAATCTGTACATTGGTTAGAACATCATTTAGCGCAGTATAAAGGTACAGTGATTGCTGTGACGCATGATCGCTATTTCTTAGACAATGTTGCTGGCTGGATTTTAGAACTAGATCGAGGAGAGGGTATTCCTTGGAAAGGAAATTATTCATCTTGGCTTGATCAAAAGTCAAAACGATTAGCACAAGAACAAAAACAAGCTTCGAAACGTCAAAAAACGTTGGAGCGTGAATTGGAGTGGGTACGACAAGGGGCAAAAGGTCGCCAGGCAAAACAGAAGGCACGTTTAAAAAATTATGATAAGCTTGTCAATCAAGATCAGAAACAATTAGATGAGAAGCTAGAGATCTATATCCCTAATGGTCCTCGTTTAGGAACCAATGTAATTGAAGCTCAGGGTGTTTCTAAAGCCTTTGGAGATAAATTATTATATGAAGATTTAAATTTTAAACTTCCACAAGCAGGTATAGTAGGTATTATTGGACCGAACGGTGCTGGTAAAACCACAATTTTCAAAATGATTATGGGTGAAGAAACACCTGATAAAGGGGAGTTTACTGTAGGTGATACAGCAAAAATCGCTTACGTAGATCAAAGCCATTCTAATATTGACCCTGAGAAAACGATCTGGCAAAATTTCTCTGATGAACAAGAATTGATAATGATGGGCGGTCGTCAAGTAAACTCACGTGCCTATTTAAGTCGATTTAATTTTAGTGGAAGCGAACAAAATAAGAAAGTTTCAACACTCTCTGGTGGTGAGCGTAATCGATTACATTTGGCAATGACTTTAAAAGAAGAAGGTAATGTATTGTTGTTAGATGAGCCTACGAACGATTTAGATGTAAACACATTACGTGCTTTAGAAGAAGGTTTAGAGAACTTTGCAGGTTGTGCGGTTGTAATTTCGCATGACCGTTGGTTTTTAGATAGAATTTGCACACATATTTTGGCATTCGAAGGTGATAGCCAGATTTATTTCTTTGAAGGCTCTTTTTCTGATTATGAAGAAAATAAAAAGAAACGATTGGGCGCAGATGTAATGCCGAAGCGAATTAAGTATAAAAAATTAATTAGATAGGTTTTTGTTATTTATTTAGCAACACGTAAAATCTTTTCCATTTTACGTCCTTTGGCTAATTCATCGACCAATTTGTCTAAATACCGAACTTGTTGCGTTAACGTATTTTCTATTTCTTCAATACGATAACCACAGATTACTCCTGTAATAAGTGTTGCATTCTTATGTAAGGTAGCCCTTTTAAAAAAAGTATCAAAAGTTACCTTTGCTGCGATGAGTGCTTGTAATTCTTTTTGGTCATAGCCAGTAAGCCATGCAATTACTTGATGTAATTCTTCCTTTGTTCTTCCTTTTTTTTCTACTTTACTGACATAATGAGGATATACCGATGCGAATATCATTTTTGCAATGCGTTCATCATGGTGACTTGTATTGCTCATTTCTTAAAGTTTTAATTTGTTACTCAGCTTTTTTTATATTACGATAATTTATAAAAGATGCGATAGACATAATTAGCCAACCTATTCTAAACAACCAAACATTTCCGAATAATGTTCCTGGTTCAGCGTCTAAAAGAGAGCTAATAAATACTATAAAAGTTACTATTGCTGTTATTAAAAATAAGTTTTTTTTGTTCATTGTTTTTAACTCAGTTCTTTGTTGGCAACTGGCATTATTCCAAAATTTCTTTCAGTTTTTTATTTAATTTTTCGCCTCTTAAATTTCTTGCAATTATTTCTCCGTTTTCGGCAATCAAAAAATTGTCAGGTATTCCGTTTACTCCGTAAATTAATGAAGCTTCATTTTTTTGGCCTTTTAAATCACTTACGTGCTCCCAATTTAAATTATCTTCCTTTATTGCTTTAAGCCAACTTTCTTTTTCTTGGTCTAAAGAAACTGCAAATATTTCAAAACCTTTTGGATTGAATTCTTCATAAGTTTTCACAAGATTTGGGTTTTCCTTGCGACAAGGGCCACACCAAGAAGCCCAAAATTCAAGAAGTACAGCCTTTTCTTTATGGTTGGATAATTTTTTTAGTTCACCATTTTGATTTTCCGACTCAAAGTCCACAAACTGTTCTCCAATTTTAGGCTCTTTATTTAACTCAATGTATTTTTTTATTTCGTTTCCAAATTCCGAATTCTTATTCTGAATTGAAAATCCATTAAAGAGTTCAACTGTTTTTTCTTTTCCTATTGTTGTTGAATATAAAGATAGAAGACTTGCACTAATGATGTTATTAGGGTTTTCTCTAACAAAATCCAGTTCATATTTTAACCAAGGTCTTGGTATCGTGTCTAGTTTTCTATAAAAAGTTTGGCTTAATTTTTCAGTTTCAGAGCCTGTTACGTTTGCTTTTTTAAAATCAGAGTTTGAAGCATCAAATGTCATTGGTTTATTCTCAATCCATATAAACCTGTAGTTAGCAAAATTCTTTGTTCGGAGTACTACTTGAATTGGTGATTTGTTTAATTTAGAATTAAACTTGAAGCTATTATTCTCAATTTTCGTTGAATCTATTGACTGATTATTGTAGTCTAAATAAATTGTTGTTCCATTTTCAATTCCACTAGTTGTTCCGCTTAATGAAAATTCAGCTTTTGATTTCTCACTACAAGAAAAAATCAATAATGTTATTATACCGAATGTTATTTTTCTCATCGATGTTTTTTTGCTTGTTGCCAACGAGTGGGCTAAACGTAGTTGACGTTCAGCGATTCGTTTTTGTAAATTTATTTAAAAAAAGCGAATTGCGGGTGAACGTTACCAAAATTACATTTAGGTGATGATGGTGTTCGTTGGTTCAGCACGTTTTGCAGTCAAGGCTGCAAATCTCAGCGAAAGCGGGTCAGTGATTTGGTAATTTTGGTTTAGCCCACCCGATGGAGTTCATTTCCATTTTAGCGGGGCTTTGCCTTGTGCAAAGTATAGTTCAATTGGTCAGCCTTGGCTGAATGAACTCCATCGGTCTCGTATAACCGTCAGTTACGGGTTAAATTAGCTATTATTTTCGGTTTAGCACTGACGTTAGCAATTCCTCGTGGATTCGGACGTAGTCGAATCCGCCGTAATTGCGGTTATACATTGTTGTATGCTGGCATTTTTTCTTTCAATTTTATATAATTTTCAATTCGTTTGTTTCTCGATTTGACGAAATTTTCAACTCCATTTTTATATAGTTTATAGTCCTCAATTCCGTTAAAAGTAGGTTTCGTTTGAAAATTATCGAAAGGTAAATAGAATTTAATATTCTGATTTTCGTCCAAAAGGTCGTTAAGTAAAAAGAAATCTATATAACCACTAAAATTCTCAAATAAGTCAAAGAAGTTTTTATACCTCAAAAAAGTGTCATAGAGTGGACTTTTTTCTCCATCGTAAAATAAACGAATACATTCCAGTGTTAAATCAAATCTGTCGTCAATTAATCCGTTAAAACCTCTTGCTTGATTGATAGTAAATTTATTGTCTATTTTATTTTTTGGAAAAACAGTGTAAGCTCCGATTGTGCTACCAATATCAAAAAGTTCATTTACTTCATTAGTAACTTGTTTTATTAGCCATTGCTTTCTTTTCTGATTTCTATATGAGTGAGTTATTGCATCACTTCCAAGTATAAATTCTCCGAGTTCAGAATTATGATATAAATAAGCTCCTTTTTTATTCGTTGTCAATTCAAATATTTCTCCACTTGGTAAAGGTTTATTCCAAAGAATTTTATGATAATTCCTTAAAGTTGGACTTGTGCTATCAGGGTCGCCACCACGAGCATCGGAATGAACATTAAAATTTATATCAATTGTCATTATTCAATATTTTTTATTTTGTGCAGGGTGTCTGTTTTGC
>NZ_JBWQOJ010000054.1:0-17264 GCF_056591795.1 Maritimimonas sp. 2210JD6-3
CATAAGTCCTTTTATAATTAAGTATAACTAAATACAAAACCCTATCTTGTAAACAATAATGCAAATTCCAGATAAAGTTCTATTTATAAAAAAGGTGTACATTCAAATTTTATCGAAAGGTTAAGGGCTTTCAAAATTTAAATGTTTAAGATCTATTACTTTAAGTAAGATTAAAGATAAGAAAATATACTATACAAATAGAGATTTTTATTTAATACTGCTCTTTCTCGCTAGGGAAGTCCCGACTTTTTACATCAGCAATGTATTGTTTAAAAGCACCCGTCATCTCAGTGTATAGGTCTAAATAACGACGTAAAAATCGTGGATTAAATTCATGTGTCATACCTAACATGTCATGAATTACCAATACTTGCCCGTCAACACCGCCTCCAGCTCCGATACCTATCACTGGTATTGAAATACTTTCAGCGACTTCTTTAGCCAATTTTGCTGGTACTTTTTCTAAAACAATCCCGAAACATCCTAATTTCTCTAATAATAAAGCATCTTCTTTTAACCTGTCTGCCTCTACTTCTTCTTTGGCACGTACCGTATAGGTTCCAAATTTATAGATGGATTGTGGTGTTAATCCTAAATGCCCCATCACCGGAATTCCGGCATTTAAAATACGCTTTATCGATTCTTTTATTTCTTTACCACCTTCTAGCTTTACTGCATGTGCACCAGATTCTTTCATAATACGTATCGCCGATCGCAGTGCTTCTTTAGGATCTGATTGATAACTACCAAAAGGTAAATCTACTACTACCAAAGCACGTTCAATTGCTCGAATCACAGATGAAGCATGGTAGATCATTTGATCTAAGGTGATGGGTAAGGTCGTTTCGTGACCTGCCATCACATTTGATGCAGAATCTCCTACCAAAATCACATCAATACCTGCATGGTCAACGATTTTCGCCATGGTGTAATCATAGGCTGTGAGCATCGAAATTTTCTCACCATTCTTTTTCATTTCAACCAGAGTATTGGTTGTAATTCTTTTATATTGTTTTTTGGCAATAGACATAAACTATCATTTTAAAATATTATATCGCTTCTGTTTTCTGTTCCTCTTCTTTATTTAAAATGGATGGAAATAGCATAGGAGCAAAATCTTTAACGGGTTTGTATAAAACAGATTCATCCATGCTTTCTTTACTTACAAAAGGTAAGGTATTGTTAAGTTTTTCAAAAACTATAAGTACGACACTTAGTATAAGTGCCATTTTCGCAATTCCGAAAACAGCTCCTAATATCTTATTGGCAATACCTAATGCAGCTACATCAGCTAATTTTGTAAGTAATTTTCCTGATAAAGAAATTACCAATACAATAATTACAAAAGTAATTGCAAATGATACTATTTGAACTGTTTTCTCTGACCATTCAACACTATTTTTTAAATAGCTAGCTGTAAAATGAGAAAAGTGAATCGCTCCATAAATTCCAAGGGCTAACGCTACCAAGGAAGCTATTTCTACAAATAAGCCTTTCATAAGTCCTCGCACTAAACCAATAAGTAAAATTACGGCGAGAACAATATCTAATGTTGTCATGGTATATTAGTTAATTAAATCCGTCAAATATATGATTTTTAAAACTCTTCAATAGTGATTATATCACTTACATACACCAGTAACTTTTTTGATACGGTAAACCCAATTTCATACAGTGCATCTGCATATTGCGTAAGTTGTTGATGATATTTTTTATCTGGCTTGCCTGTTTTATAATCGATAAGTATTGCATTATTTTTGTTATCAACAACAAATCTATCTGGTTTGAGAATTTCTCCATGATTTGTTAATAATTCTCTTTCGTTGTAGATTTTATAACGATTTGTAAAATAGGTTTTCAATTTTTTGTGATGCACTACATTCGATATTACCTGTTGTATGGTAGAAGCTTCCGATGTACTTATTGTTCCGTTATTAATATAATACGCTATGGCTTCTTCGATATCTAGTGCTGTGTTTACCTTAGCAAGTATTTCATGAATTAAATTTCCATAAAGAATAGAAGAACCTTTTTCTGAATCCCAAAGTAAACTTGATGTTGCAACTATATTAATAGTATGATCTTGCCATGGTGAACTAATAAATTGTTCGAGTTCTTTACTGCTTTCAGATGTTAGTTCCCTTTTAGAAATTCGGCTTTTTGATCCAAATTTGCACACTTCTTGGTCATCTTCAAATTGACCTATTGATCTTAGGTATTCCGTAAAAAATTGTGAATACCACTTCGGTTCATCGCCCAACTTTCGTTTCTCAGAAATGATATACAATTGCTCAATCGCTCTTGTTAAAGCAACATACAATAAGTTAATATTATCTAACTCTAATTCATTTTTTCTTTGCTGATATAAAACCGAACCCATATTGCTCGACTGTGCTAATGACTTATTTGCGCCTACCAAAAGGCTCTCAAAATCATTAAAAGATTCTTTTTCTTGAATAGGATACCAGGTTTTCGGATTCAGTTCTCGATATACATCTAGGTCATAAGGAAATAGTACCACTGGAAACTCTAGTCCTTTTGATTTATGAACGGTCATGATTCGAACCGCATTTTTCTCTTCTGGAACCACGATGCTCAAGTTGTCTTTTTTCTCATGCCAATATTCTAAGAAACCCGAAATACCTTCTGATTTTCGAATGGAATATTGTAAAATTTCATCTAAAAAAAACTGTAAATAAGCATCTGAAGTTTTAGTAAGCTTAAAACTTCTAATACTATATTCTATGCTTTCATAAAAAGGAAGTTGCGAAAAAACTTCGTAGTTAAAATTAACATTATACTTTTCTAAATTTTTAAAAAATGGTACAGCTTCATAGTCAATAAATTCACTAAAAAAGTTATGTTTATCCTGTCTGACATGCAAATGATCAAACAAAAAATAGAGAACTTCTAATTGCGCTTCTTTATCGAATTGCTGTTGCAGATATGTTAGCAAATCAATAATGAATTGCACCTTGGCAGAATTCTGTAACAGCAATGTTTCTGAACTAATAATATCTATACCGTTTTCAGTTAAATAATTTGCAACAACTACTCCTTGTTTGCGTGTTCTGGTAAGGATACATATTTCGTTTAGGTTAAAATCATCTTTTAGATCGTTAATGATTTTGAGCGCTTTTTCTGGATATATTTCGTCTTTTTCAGCGGCTAATAGACCGTCTTCTATGAAGGATAACTGTACATAACCACCAATTTTATCTGTTGTGTTTTGTTGATTTTCATTCAAGTAAATTTTAGAATAGGCTTCTTTTTTAAAATAGGTTGACAAAAATTGAAAAAAGCCATTATTAAAATGGATGATCTCAGAATAGCTGCGGTAATTGGTGTCTAAATATTGCTGTTGGCTTTTAATATGGAATGGATTTTCATTTGCAGACAAACCAATAAACTGCTCTGCCTCTCCTCCGCGCCAACGATAAATAGATTGTTTCGCATCACCCACTAATAACAAACTTGAATTTTCTTGCGATAAGGCATTTTCAATAAGAGGAACCAAATTCTGCCATTGCAATTTTGAAGTATCTTGCATTTCATCGATAAAATAATGTTGATACCTCTCACCAATACGTTCATAAATAAAAGCAGCTGGTTGCGCTCTTAGATGCTCACTAATAATTTGATTAAATTCAGCGTTTAAGTGAATATTCTTCTCTTCTTTTAATTCTTCTAAACTATCATTGATTTTACTTAACACTGCTAAAGGAATTAAACTCCCTAAAAACAATGTATATAAAGAATGCTTTTGATAAAATTTTTCTGATTGATAGTATAACTCTAAAAGTGGGTTGACTATGCTATCAATTGCAGTTTTTACCTCTTCAGGTTTATTTTTTGTGTAAAACTGTTTGTTTTCAATACTTTTGGCTAGGCCTTTGCTCTTGTCAAAACTCAATTTTGAAATAGCCGATTTACAATTTTGAAAATGTTTCGGAAACTGTGAATAGTAAAAATCTTTATGATCAATTTGAAAATCATGAATAATTTGTAAACCTTGTTTACCTATCTCGTTAAGCTCTTTTTCAACTAATTTTAATTTCTTTTGAAGGTTTTCTTTTAATTCGATAAAATCATCGAGTGATCTACCTTTTAAATGTTGTACCTGTAACAGATCATTTTCATTGAGCAAAATTTGAGCAATTTCTTTGAGTTCTCTAGAAATATCCCATGACTTATCTTCATTAGCTTTTTGCAATGAAAAATCAATCAAGATTTTAGTTAATTTTTCATCTTCTCCAATTTTAGAAATCAATAGATCAACAGCTTCATTGAGTAGTGACTTGGTGTCCATTTCTACATCAAAATTGAGTGACAACCCCAAATCAAAAGCAAAATTTCGTATTAATCGATGCGTAAAACTATCAATCGTAGTGATATTAAACGCTGAATAATTATGAAGGATGCTTTGTAGTACTTTTTTTGATCGATTATGAATCTCAACATCAGCAATAGCTGTTTCTCTTTCAATTTGCTGAAACATATCAGTCTTTTGTTGTAAAATTCTGATATTGGCAAAATCACGTAAGTTCGAAATAACTCGCTGCTTCATTTCAGCAGCAGCCTTATTTGTAAAGGTAATTGCCAGAATATTTTGAAAACGATTGTAATCTTTTGTTCTTACTAAAATCTTAAGATATTCTTTAACCAGCGTAAAGGTTTTTCCGCTACCAGCGGAGGCATTGTAGATGTTAAATGTAGAAGGATTTTGCACTATCGAATTTTATGCAAAATACAAAAATTAACCTCGAAATAAGAAGAAATCTTCTTTCATAGATTCTATACCAGTATCATCATTCGTAATAATATAATCAATAGCCTTTTCGGTAAATGTTTTGCCTTTTTCTGTTAACGATATGATATTTTTATCAATAGTAATCATATTATTTTTTGAAGCTAAATCAACTACAGATTGCGATTTTATTTTATGCCAATTAATATGTTCATTTAAATGATTAATATGACGTTCGTCTTCTTCGTGGTGATTATTTAAGTGCAATAAAAAGGTTAATAGTTGTACTTCTATTTGTTGTTGTTTATTACGATATAAAACAGAAATCAAACCTTTATTTGGCGCAAATAAATAGACCAGTAAAAATACTAGACCCAACATTGTTGTCATCGAACCTGAAATAGAAGCATCGAGCCAATGCGCCACCCAATATCCAGCGATAGCCGAAAACACACCAAATAAAACGGACAATAGTAACATTTTCTTTAAATCGTTGGTCAACAAATAAGCGGTTGCGGCGGGTGCTATCATCAAGGCAACCACCAAAATAGCTCCAACGGCATCAAAAGCGCCAACCGTGGTCACTGAGGCAACACTCATTAGACCATAATGCAATACTGCTGGTGAAAAGCCTAATGCGGTCGCCAAGCCAGCGTCAAAAGTACTCACTTTTAATTCTTTAAAAAAAGCAAATAACAGTAGTATAGTTACTAAAAGAATACAACCAATTACCCATAGTGATTTTGGTCCTATATCAATACCATTCACAATAATTCTGTCAAATGGTGCGAATGCCAATTCTCCTAATAAAACTATATCAATATCTAGATGTACATCATTGGCATTTTTGGCGATTAAAATCACACCGATACTAAATAATGCAGGAAACACCAGCCCAATAGCCGTATCCTCCTTTACTAATCCTGTTTTTTGAATATACTCTACCAAAACCACGGTTACAATTCCCGATAAGGCCGCCATTAGAATTAATAAAGGAGACCCCAAGTCATGTGTAATGAAGAAACCTATCACCAATCCTGGTAAAATAGAGTGACTGATAGCATCACTAATTAAAGCCATTCTTCGAAGCACCAAGAACACTCCCGGAATGGCACAGGCAATAGCTACCAAACTCGCAATTAATTGTATTTCTAGTTGCGCGCTACTCATTTTCTGTTTTTATATCTCGACTGTATAAATTCTTGGCAAAGCGATACCCTTCATTTGTCATTGACCACATTTGACCATCGATAGTCACATAGTTACGATCTTCTAATTTTTTTAGAGTGTTTCGTGAAAATCCCTGGAAATTATTTAAAATTTTAATTGTGTGTGGATGTGATTTATCTTCATGCGTTTCTGCAATTCCAAACATAAAAGCTAATGTTTTATGTAACTGTAAATCTCTTCGGTTTTTAATGAGTCGTATTTGACGAAATAATAATCCTCTTGAAGGCGAAAAAATAAAGGAAAAAATTACAAATACAGCAGCTACTAGTACAATAACTGGACCTGTAGATAAGTTACTTTGACTTGCACTAATTCCTGTACCGATCACACCTGCAAAAGCTCCAAAAATTGCCGCTAAAATCACCATGACACTCAAACTATTGGTCCATTGTCGTGCAGCCGCTGCAGGCGCCAATAACATCGCACTCATTAATACAACCCCTACAGTTTGTAAGCCTAAAACAATAGCTAACACAATAAATGATGTAATTAAAATATCAATAAATTTAGTATCAAACCCAAGCGTTTTTGTATAGTCAGCATCAAAAAGTAAGAGCTTAAATTCTTTCCAAAACAACAATAAAACAAGTAAGCAAATAGCAGTGACGATAGCCATAAACCATACATCTCGAGCCAATAATGTTGCCGCCTGACCAAACAAAAACTTATCTAAACCTGATTGGTTAGCATTTGGTTGTTTTTGAATAAAGGTTAATAATAACATACCGAAACCAAAAAAAAGCGACAAGATCAATCCTAACGCTGTATCTGATTTTAAATGTGTCTTAGTAATAATACCACGAATCCAAAAGGCACCCATCAATCCGCTGATTAAAGCTCCAATAAGTAAAACATTCGTTTCTTTTGTGCCTGTTATTAAAAATGCAATGGCGATTCCAGGTAGTGCCGCGTGTGAAATTGCATCACCTAATAGACTCTGTTTTCTAAGCACAGCAAAACTACCTAACATACCACAAATGGCACCAAGTATAGCCGTACCTAATGTAATTGTACGTAAGGTATAGTCTGTGAAAATAAGTTCTATGTATTCTTTTAAGTCTATTTTTCTTGTCATTCCGCACTTGATGCGGAATCCATTTTAATTATTACTGTTTCATGAGATTCCTGCCTTCGCAGGAATGACATTACTCTTGCACACTTACTTTATAATTAATTCCGTACGTCTTGGTTAGATTATCGTCATTAAAAATATCTTTTACAGGACCTGTGGCAATCTTCTTTACATTTAAAAACGTTACCCAATCAAAATATTCAGGTACTGTTTGCAAATCATGATGCACTACGATTAAGGTTTTCCCCGCTTTACGAAGTTCTTTTAAGATATTGATAATTGCTATTTCGGTAGTAGCGTCAACTCCTTGAAAAGGTTCATCCATAAAATAGATCGACGCGTTTTGCACTAAAGCTCTTGCCAGAAAAATGCGTTGTTGTTGACCACCAGATAATTGTGAAATCTGTCGATCTTTAAATGCTAACATTCCCACTTTTTCTAAGGCTTCTAAGGCTGCCTTTTTTTGCTTTTGACCTGGCCTTTTGATCCATCCTAAACTACCATAAGTTCCCATCATCACAACATCTAAAGCCGTGGTAGGAAAGTCCCAATCTACACTTCCTTTTTGAGGTACATACGCAACCAGCTTACGCTGTTTATCATACGATTTTCCATAAATGGAAACACTTCCCGCTATCGGTTCAATAATCCCTAATATGGATTTTATTAAGGTAGATTTTCCAGCACCATTAGGACCCACAATTGCCATTAACACCCCTTCGGGAATTGCCAAATCAATATCCCAAAGTACAGGTTTGTAGTTGTATGCTACTGTCAAATCATCTACGGTTACCGCTAGTTTCTTTTTGTCCATGATTACTATCCCTATAAATGGGAATCTTATTAAAATTGATTCATCTTTTATGAGATTCCTGCTTTTGCAGGAATTATATTATTTCAACGCGTCAACAATAGTCCTCACATTATGCTTGTACATACCAATATAGGTACCCTCTTCTGTACCATCGTTACCCAAAGCATCAGAAAATAAAGTTCCACCAATAACAGTTTCAAATCCTTTTGATTTAACTGCTTCTTGTAGTGCCTCAATAGTTCTTTTTGGAACAGAGCTTTCAACAAAAATGGCTTTTACCTTATTTTTAATAATAAAATCGCCCATTTTTTGAACATCTTGAACACCTGCTTCCGTTGCCGTGGATAATCCTTGCAAACCAACTACCTGAAAATCATACGCTTTCCCAAAATAATTAAAAGCATCGTGAGCCGTTACTAAGACTCTTTTTTCTACAGGTAGCTGGTGAACTGCTGTATTTATAGCAGTTTTTAAGATGGCTAATCTGTCTAAATAAGTCTTTCCATTGGTCTGGTAGGTTTCCGCATTTTTCGGATCAAGATCTGATAGTTTGGTAACTACATATAAGGTAATACGCTCCCAATTAGAAATATCAAACCAAATATGTGGATCATAATTTGATGCAAAGTATTCAGAGCCAATTAAAGTTTCTTTATCTACTGCATCAGCAATGGCAATTACTTTTTTATTTTGATGGCGCATTTTCTCAAAGACCTCTTCTAATTTTCCTTCCAAATGTAAGCCATTATAGATCACTACATCGGCATTAAATAGTTTACTTACATCACCTTCACTTGCTTTATATAAATGTGGATCTACGCCTGTACCCATCAAGCCCTTCACCTCAATCTTATCACCACCAATATTCTTTAACAAATCAGTAATCATCGTAGTAGTAGTTACTACCTGAAGTTTTTCATTTTGTCTTTTCTCTTTAGTCTTACAATTTACTAAGGTTAATATAAGTACTATAATTAGTATTTTTTTCATATTCATTTTCCACGAAAATGGAAATCTTTTTTAATTAAACTTTATTTTTCTAGACCACCTTTCGACAAGTTTCACTTGCTACCTTTAAAAAATATATTTTATTTAAAGGCAATGCTCAAGGTGACATTTTATTCATTCTGGTATTCTAAAGCTAATACCTGTGCTTAAAAATAAATCTTGAACGTTTTTTGTAATTCCTGTTCCTCCAGAAACATCTAATTGAATAGTATCACTTACCAAATAGGTCACACCAGCATCCCATTTATGACTAAAGCTACTGTCCTCTGGCAGGTCTCCATACAGTTCTATATAAGCACCTACTTTATCAGAAATACTATAGCCGTAAGCAACCGTATATACATAATTTGCCGTTGTAATAGCTCCATCCCAAGCCATACCGAGATTATACCCTAAACTAGATCTTTCACTTAAGGTATGTGATAGTGAAAATCTAAAGTCAACGCCTGTACTTTTTGTTTCAAAATCATTTGAAGCTAAAAATGGCATATTAATATGACCAATAAAAGCAATCTCAGGTAGCGCTCCTTTTTCTTCTGTAACTCCTATTTTAACGCCCAATAGTAGCGGTGAAAATCCACTTGCAATTGTATTTGAGTTAAATTTTACTTCGGTATGATCAAATCCTAATCTCAGTTCAAGATTATCTAACAACCCATATCTAAGTAGTGTGGTATTATAAGTAGTGGCATCAACATCATTTAGAGATTCATAAAAAGCGCCTGTTTCTACTTGTAAAAAATTCTTTGGAACTAGGTTTGAAGCCTCCGTTTGGTCTGGTCTATCTGTTGAGATTGCATCATAACCTTTTGGTATATCTTCATCTTGAGCACTGGTAAATACCATACTTGTAAAAAGATATGTAACCAAAATAAAATGTTGTTTCTTCATTACTTACTCTAGTTCTTTAACTAATAAGTTTTTAGCAACTTCTTCAGTTATAATTAGTTCGTTCTTGTTAATTTTTATTTGCATCGATTTATCAAAAGGTTCGATATGCAACACTTTTATACAATCACCAATAGCAATTCTTTTTTTAGTTAAATATTTTAAAAAAGTATCAGAGGAATCTTTTACGGTTAATAAAACACTTTCTTCTTGTGGCTTCAACGTAGAAAGTTTTACTTTTTTTCTGGTTGTTATATTTCCTTCTTTATCAGGAATAGGATCCCCATGCGGATCTACCATAGGAAACTCTAAAAAAGCATCTAAACTATCAATCAACGATTCTGATTTTATGTGCTCTAACTGCTCGGCGATATCATGTACTTCATCCCAAGAAAAATTGAGCTTTTCAACGAGAAAGCATTCCCATAAACGATGCTTTCGTACTATGGACACTGCTATACTCTTACCTTTTTGTGATAGTTGTACACCTTGATATTTTACATAGTTAACTAGTTCTTTATCCGATAATTTCTTAATCATATCAGTTACCGAAGAAGCCTTTGTTTGTATTTTTTCTGCAATCAAATTAGTGCTTACTCCTTTTTGAGAAGTTGCTTCTAAAGCATAAATAGCTTTTAAATAATTTTCTTCTGCCTGTGAAAACACTTTTAATATATTTTTGACAAATATAAATAAATTTTTAGACAAGTCTAAAAATTTAAAAAATATATATGAAAAGTTTATCTTTGAATATGGAAACATTGCAACTACTCAATTGCCAAAAAGATAAGTTTAAGTTAGAAGAACATATCACCTATTTAAATGGTGCCTATATGGCCCCTTCTTTAAAAAGTGTTGAAGAAGTAGGTCATAAAGCGGTATCTCAAAAATGTATGCCCTACCAGATCAAAGCAGAAGACTTTTTTGTGCATTCAAAGAGATTACGTCAATTATTTGCTGAATTTATTGACGCTCCAGATTATCAAAATACAGCAATCATTCCATCTGCCTCTTATGGTATGGCTACGGTTGCAAATAACATTAAATTACAGGCAGGTGATGAACTCATTTTAATTGATGCGCAATTTCCTAGTAATGTCTATACCTGGCAAAAGTTAGCCAAGCAACATGATGCTACTATCAAGGTTATTTCTGCGCCAGAAATAGGTGAAAACCGTGCAAAAAAATGGAATAAAAACATACTAGATAGTATTTCTTCTAAGACAGCAGTAGTCGCGATGCCTCCATCTCATTGGGCTGACGGTACCTTGTACGATTTAAAAGCAATACGAGAAAAGACTAGACAGTATAATGCCCTTTTAGTACTAGATGGTTCTCAAAATATAGGTGCATTACCTTTTTCGGTACAAGAAATACAGCCAGATGCACTCATTACCGTCGCCTACAAATGGCTGCTCGGACCCTATTCTATGGGAATGGCGTATTATTCTAATTATTTCAACGATGGTGAGCCCATTGAAGAAAGTTGGATCAATCGCCATAACAGTGAAGATTTTACAGGATTGGTAAATTATGAATCTCATTATCAACCCAAAGCAGGGCGCTATAATATGGGTGAATACTCGAACTTTATAAATACACCCATGCTCATTAAAAGTTTAGAACAATTAATGGAGTGGCAACCACAAAACATTCAGAATTATTGCGACATAATTTCGAGATCAGCCATTGAACGATTAAGAGACATCGGTTGCTTTATTGAAGAAGATCGTTACAGAACCAAACACTTATTTGGTGTCTATTTACCAGATCATATTGATTTAGAGCAGCTAAAATCGCGTTTTACTGAAAATAACATATTTGTTTCCTTTCGTGGTAATGCGATTCGAGTATCACCAAATGTGTATAATGATGAGCAGGATTTTGAAAGATTTTTGGATTGTTTTAAGATTTGAAAGTGAAAATAAATATCCAAAATAGAAATGATTATTATAAACTTTTCAATATTTTAAAAAGGGGAATTGAAAACGAAATTCTAGAACTTAATATTGGCATTTCATTTTTCGAACCTTCTGATATTCTTATCTTAACTCAATTTGTTATTAGACAAAAGACTAAGAATTGTAATTTTAATCTCATTGCAACTTCTAAAGTTATTCAATATTTAAAAGATATTGGATTCGTTGAATTCTGCGAAGAAAATTATATAGAACCAAAAACTATTAGTGCAATTCCAAGCTATACAGCTATGCCAATTAGGAGGGTTGAGAGAAATACTATGTTAGAGTATATTACTTTTACCGAGAAGTATTTTTCTAATATTTGTAAAGACAAAGATTTATCAATGCTGAATCTATGTTTGTCTGAATTAATAAACAACGTTTATGATCATTCTCATTCTTCAATTGGAGCTTATGTGTTTTGTCAATTTTATCCCAAAAAAAATATAATTAAATTAGCTGTTTCTGATTTAGGTATTGGTATTCCAGAATCGGTTAACTCTTTTTTAAACCAAAACAATTTTGAAACTAAAAGTTATATTAATTGTGTTAAATGGGCAATAAAAGAAAATAAGACTACGTTATCAATTCCCCAAAATGCTGGAAAAGGACTGGATAATGTGAACAGTTTTATTAGATCTATTAATAGTCGATGGAAATTGTATACCGAAAATGTCAAATTATTGTCTTACCCGTCTGGTAATAGGTATTTAGATAATAACATTTACAACTTTATTGGTACACTTATTGAGGTCATCATTGAAGTTGATAATCTTGACGAAAAAGATAATGAATTTTACCATGAAGAGTTAATTTGGTGAATTTTAGTAACTTTGTAATAATGATAAAATTAATAGATATAACAAAAGACACTTATACCAATAGCTCTGGTTATTCTTTATATATGGTTTTGAAACCATATTTTGAGAATAATGAAAGAATTTTTTTGTCATTTGAAAATTCTAGTCCTACCTCTTCCTCATTTCTTAATTCTTCTTTTGGGAATATCATAGATGACTATGGTCTAACTACTTTCAAAAACTTACTTAAGCCAGTTAAGTTAACTACTTCTCAGGTAAAAATCTTAAATAAGTATATTTCCACATTTAATTCTAAAGTTAATTAACGAAGATTTATATTTGCCCAAAATTTAAACAATTGAGCAAACAAACCATTGTTTCTCTTTATGATCAATCGTCTAAAATAAAAGAGATTGTTCAACAGCTACAACAAGAAAACCAAAAGCTTCAATTACAGCATTTGGCAGGTTCTTCATTGTCTTTTGTGATCTCAAGCACCTTTAAACAACTTGAAAAACCCTATTTATTGATTTTTAATGATAAGGAAGAAGCTGCTTATTATTTGAACGACCTTGAACAACTTATTGGTGAGAAAAATGTATTATTTTACCCAGGTTCGTATCGTCGCCCCTACCAGATAGAAGAAACTGACAATGCAAATATTCTTTTACGCTCTGAAGTCTTAAACAGAATTAATTCTCGAAAGAAACCTGCCATTATTGTAACCTATCCTGATGCGCTATTCGAAAAAGTAGTTACGAAGCGTGAATTGGAAAAAAGCACCTTAAAATTAAGTGTTGGTGAGCAAATTTCATTAGATTTTGTAAACGAAGTATTATTTGAATATCATTTTAAACGTGTTGATTTTGTAACCGAACCTGGTGAATTTGCAGTTAGAGGTGGTATTGTAGATGTATTCTCATTTTCGAATGAAGAACCCTATAGAATTGAATTTTTTGGCAATGAAGTTGATAGCATTCGTACTTTTGATATTGAAACACAATTATCTACCGAAAAGGAGAAAAAAATCAGTATTCTTCCTAATGTAGAGAACAAAAAATTACAAGAAAAAAGAGAAAGTTTTCTAAACTATATTTCGAATAAAACTATCATTTTTTCCAAAAACAAGGAGTTACTTTTTGGCAGACTTGATAAGCTATTTAATAAAGCAGAACTTGCATTTAATGAAACAGCTGGTGAAATACAATTAGCAGCACCTAACGAATTGTTTTGCAATGGAAATCTTATTAAAGAGCAATTAGAAAATTACAGTTTAGTAGAATTTAGTAGCTCCCGTCATTCCGAACTTGCTTCGAAATCGCAAAATGAGATGCTAAATCAAGCTCAGCATGACAAATCAATAAAGTTTAATGTTACCCCACAACCTTCTTTTAATAAACAATTTGATTTACTGATTAAAAACCTAAACGAAAATACCCAAGACGGACTAGAAAACTATCTTTTTTGCGCCAATGCAAAACAAGCAAAGCGTTTTGAAGACATCTTTAATGATGTTGAAAAAGAAGTTACCTACAAAACTGTTGTCTTTCCTCTCTATCAAGGTTTTGTAGATAGTGATCAGAAAATAGCCTGCTATACCGATCATCAAATTTTTGAACGCTACCATAAATTCAGATTAAAAAGTGGTTTTGCAAAAAAACAAGCTATCACTTTAAAAGAATTGAATACACTTCAAATTGGAGACTATGTAACACATATTGACCATGGTATTGGAAAATTTGGCGGATTGCAAAAAATAGATGTTGAAGGCAAACAACAAGAAGCTATTAAATTAATTTATGGCGATCGTGATGTGCTTTATATTAGTATTCATTCACTACATAAAATCTCTAAATTTAACGGTAAGGATGGTAAAGCGCCTAAACTTTTCAAACTGGGTTCTGGTGCTTGGAAAAAGCTAAAACAAAAGACTAAAACTAAGGTTAAACAAATTGCTTATGACCTTATAAAATTATATGCCAAGCGTAAAATGCAAAAAGGATACGCTTTTAATCCTGATTCTTATATGCAATTAGAACTAGAATCTAGTTTTATGTTTGAAGACACCCCAGATCAGTCAAAAGCTACAGCTGATGTAAAGCAAGATATGGAAAAAGAACAACCTATGGATCGTCTCATATGTGGTGATGTTGGGTTCGGTAAAACCGAGGTTGCGATTCGAGCAGCATTTAAAGCAGTTGACAATGGTAAACAAGTCGCTATTTTAGTTCCGACCACTATCCTGGCATTTCAGCATTTTAAAACTTTTAGTGAACGCTTAAAAGACTTTCCAGTTGTGGTAGATTATCTCAACAGATTTAGAACTACCAAACAACGCAACAATGTTTTAGAGGGTCTAAAAACAGGGGCTATAGATATTGTAATTGGTACACATCAGCTTGTCAATAAAAATGTGGTTTTTAAAGATTTAGGGTTGCTGATTGTTGATGAAGAACAGAAATTTGGTGTTTCGGTAAAAGATAAACTAAAAACGATTAAAGAAAATGTAGATACGTTGACCTTAACCGCCACTCCAATTCCAAGAACTTTACAATTCTCATTAATGGCGGCACGTGATTTATCAGTCATCAATACACCGCCTCCAAACAGGCATCCTGTCGAGACAAATGTGATCCGCTTTAGCGAAGAAACCATTCGAGATGCTATTCAATATGAAGTTTCTCGTGGTGGTCAAGTATTCTTTATACATAATCGTATAGAAAATATTAAGGAGGTTGCCGGGATGCTACAGCGCTTATTACCTGATGCAAAAATTGGTATTGGGCATGGACAAATGGAAGGAAAAAAGTTAGAGCAATTGATGCTTTCCTTTATGAATAACGAGTTTGATGTATTGGTTTCTACTACGATTGTAGAAAGTGGTCTCGATGTGCCGAACGCGAATACTATTTTTATCAATAATGCCAATAATTTTGGACTCTCTGATTTACATCAAATGCGAGGACGCGTAGGACGATCGAATAAGAAGGCATTCTGTTATTTTATCACACCACCATATCATATGATGACCGATGAAGCTCGCAAACGAATCCAAGCATTAGAGTTATTCTCTGATTTAGGAAGTGGATTTAACATAGCCATGAAAGATCTTGAAATTCGCGGTGCTGGTGATTTGTTGGGCGGTGAGCAAAGCGGATTTATGAATGATATCGGTTTTGAAACCTATCAGAAAATATTAAATGAAGCTATTGAAGAGTTAAAAGAAAACGAATTTAAAACACTGTATAGTGAAAATGACGATACTTCAAAAGAATTTGTAAAAGACACGCAAATTGATACTGATTTTGAGTTATTATTCCCTGATGATTACATAAACTCTATAAAAGAACGCTTGAACTTATATAGTGACTTAAGCAACTTGCAAAACGAAGCGGAATTAGCTGTTTATGAAGCACAATTAATTGATCGATTTGGAGAATTACCTGTTACCGCTCAAGATTTATTAAATAGCGTTCGTTTAAAATGGATTGCCAAAAAATTAGGATTAACGCGACTGATTTTAAAGAAAAATAAGATGATTGGCTATTTTATTTCTGATCAGCAATCACCTTTTTACCAAAGTAATCAGTTTACTAATATTTTAAAGTTCCTACAGCAAAATACAGCTTTGTGTAAAATGAAAGAAAAAGAAACCAAGCAAGGCTTACGTCTCTTACTTTCTTTTGAAAATATTACTTCTGTCGATAAAGCGTTAACTATTCTTAAAAAGATCTAAATCTTAAGATTCTCTAGATTCCTACCTACGCAGGAATGATAGGTTTATTAACTATTTTTGGCACAGTTGTCATTCCGCACTTGATGCGGAATCCAGAAAAGCATGAAAACTATCCATACATAGTATGTTTACATCTTAACAAGCAAAAGAAATGGAACATTGTATATTGGAATGACAAATGATCTACAACGAAGAGTTTATGAACATAAAGCAGGAATCATAAAAGGTTTTACTCAAAATATGGAATTTCTGTGCTTGTTTATTTTGAAGAGTTTCAACAAGTGGAAGAAGCTATTCAACGATAGATTCCTACCTTCGCAGGAATGACAACATGAAAAACCAGCACTTAAAACATATCATAGAACTTAATCTAGCTATGCTATTTATAAGTACTTCGGGCGTTTTAGGTCGTTATGTTTCAATGCCTCCTCCAGTCACTATTTGGTTACGATGTGTTCTAGCAGCCATTATCATTGGTCTTTTCTGTTGGCAACAAAAGATTAGTCTAAAAATTACTGCTCAAAAAGACTATAAAACTATTGCATTAAGTGGGTTGTTTTTAGGTATTCATTGGATTACCTACTTCCATAGTTTACAGTTATCTAATGTAGCAATTGCTATGTTGTCGTTGTTTACCTATCCAATACTAACCACATTTTTGGAGCCTTTATTTTTTAAAACCAAACTAAATTTAAAGCATGTGTTCTTAGGCTTTGTAGTGCTGATTGGGATTTATTTTCTATCTCCAGAATTAAGTTTAAAAAACACCGATACTCAAGGAATTCTTTGGGGTATGTTCTCAGCATTGACATATGCTATTAGAAATCTAATCATTAAAAAGAAAGCTTCAGACTACAATGGTTCTATGCTTATGTTTTATCAAGTATTGGTCTGTTCTTTTTTACTGATTCCAGTAGTTTTTATTTTTGAAATTCAACCAACTATTAATGAATGGCAGGCAATTATAGCGTTGGCCCTATTCACCACAACCATTGGGCATACGTTATT
>NZ_JBWQOJ010000055.1:0-14485 GCF_056591795.1 Maritimimonas sp. 2210JD6-3
GTATAAGGTGATCGCTTCATCTGGTTTATAATGTTTCTGATTACACACTTTTATACCAGTATTGATGAGTGACAGCTATTACCAACCTGTCAAATAGGCTCTCACCAAAGTAGCGTCTGTTAAGTTTGTAACAGAATTCATCTAGATACTTCTGTAAATATTTCCCTGTATCTGGGTCTTCCAAAGGCACAGACTCTGCCATTACAGCAACATTGGACTGTTTTTGGCTACCTCTACCTCTTTTTAAGCTTTTGTTTATCAGGTGCTTTTGTTGCAACGGCAAAGTAAGCTTCATCAAACTCAATCATATCTTCAAGGTTGTATAAATGATTTGACTTTCGTCTGATAACAATTTAATGTTAACTAAAAAATGAAGTTATGAAAACATCTTCCACCTTTCGTATTATCTAGGCAAATTCAAATTTTTTAAGCTTTAGAAATCGGTTCATTAAAAACTCCCTCTAATAAGATGCCTTCTGGTGTTCGGAAAAAAATACGTCGTTCCTCTAACTCTTCAATATCCATTAATGAATAGGAAATATTTAACGATTCTAATTTTTGTTTGAAGGCAGAATAGCCTTCTAGCTTTATTCCTACATGGTCTATTTCTTCGGCATTGTGGTTATTGCCAAAACCTCTACTGCCAATTAAATGTATTATAGGTTGATTTTTATTAAAAAGCCAATGCCCCGGAATACGCTGAATAATTCTGGGACGTGGTTTTTCAACTAAATCAAAAACCTTCAAAAAAAAGTCTTTTGTTCCTGCCAAATCTCTGGTACGTATGGTAATATGGTCTAGCGTCATCATCATTTACTTTAAATGTGAACGTAAAAACCAAGCGATTTTTTCATGTTCTTCTAACAAACCTGTTATAAAATCACTTGTTCCCAAATCTTTAAAGGTATCTGCAAATGGATTGATATTTTCCCGCAAGTGAATCGCAATGGTTTCGTGGTCTTGTAACAATTCTTTGATATACCCTTTTGCACTATTATTATTTTGTTCTTTCTCGGTTAAATGGGTAAGTGCTAAAAACTCTTTCAAGGTTGCAGGAGCGTAATGCCCTAATGAACGAATACGTTCTGCTACATTGTCAACAATTTCATCAAGTTGTTCGTATTGTGCTTCGAACAGTTTGTGCTTATCATAAAAATCTGTTCCTTCTACATTCCAATGTGCATTTCGGGTTTTGGTATATAATATATATTCGTCTGCTAAAAGTTTAGCCAATTCGTCTGCTACCGCTTGACGGTTTTTTTCGCTTATTCCTATGTTTGTTTTCATCCTTTTAAAATTGTATCGTTCTTTAAGGTAAGCTTGGTTAATGTTAGTTTTTTATTGACCAATCAGTACCAAATGTCTATTATGTGCTTTTAATCAATCCAAATAGATTTTGTGTTTACAAATTCTCTAATGCCATAGCCAGAAAGTTCTCTTCCATAACCACTATTTTTAATGCCTCCAAAGGGTAGTCTTGGGTCAGAGACCACGAGCTTATTTACAAAACTACTTCCAGCTTCTAACTGCAACGCCACATGTTCTCCTCGTGCTGCATTACCCGTCATTACACCAGAGCCTAAACCAAATTGCGACTTGTTTGCTAGTTCAATAGCGTGGTTTTCATCTTTTGCTCTGATTACGGAGGCTACTGGTCCAAAAAGTTCATTGTCAAATGCTTCCATTCCTGGTTCTAAATCTGCGAGAATAGATGCTGGATAATAAGCACCTTCGCCTTTGGGTATTTCGCCTCCCAAAACTAATCTGCCACCTTGACTAATTGTTTTGTTAACTTGCTCGTGTATTTCATCTCTTAAATCTGTACGTGCCATAGGTCCGTAATAGGTGGACTCATCTGTAGGCTCTCCCATTTTTGCAGCTTTCATCTTTTTTGTAAAAACTTCCAAAAATTCATCATAAATGGCATCTAAGACTACAAAACGTTTTGCAGCGATACAGGTTTGACCGTTGTTTTGTAACCTTCCGAAGGTTGCCATTTCGGCAGCATCTTCAATATTTACATCATCAAGAATTATATAAGCATCACTGCCGCCTAATTCTAAAACTGTTTTCTTTAAATTCTGTCCTGCAATAGAGGCTACCGAGCGTCCTGCAGGGTCACTACCAGTTAGCGTAACGGCTACAATATTCTTGTCTTCAATAATATTTTTTACATGACTGGCACTCATATTTAAATTGGTAAAAACACCTTCTGGAAATCCTGCTTCTTTAAATGCTTCTTCTAACGCAAACGCACTCCCTTGTACATTTGATGCGTGTTTTAGAACACCTGTATTTCCTGCCATAAGTGCTGGTGCCGCAAAACGAATAACTTGATAAAACGGAAAATTCCAAGGCATAACAGCTAAAACCACACCAATGGGCATAAAGGTTACATAACTTTTTGACGCTTCTGTTTTTACGTTTTCGTTACCCAAAAGTGTATGAATATTATCTGCGTAATAGTTGATTATTAAAACGCATTTGTCCATTTCTTTTCTTGCCTGAGTAATGGTCTTACCCATTTCTTCTGTTGCCAATTGTGCATAGGTTTCTTTATTTTTTTCAAAGACTTTTGCCAACCTTTTCATATATACCGCACGTTCGTCATAGCTAAATTGCTTCCAAGAATTGTATGCTTTTTTTGCTTGTGCCACTTTTTCTTTAGCTTCATAAACGTCTATACGTTCGTATTCTGCTACTTTTTTTCCATTTGCTGGATTAATAATTACTGTACTTGCCATAGTTTCTATTTTTTAATTTTATACCTGATAAACCATAATACTAAACTTAAATACTCGTTCATTTCTCCTTTTACTTTCTTGCAAAAAACTTCCGTAGCTACGGCTATGCAAGAATTTTACAGCGTCGTAAAAGAAAAAAGCAACTTCATATTTTGAGCCTATTATCATACTTTATTTGATATTATTGGAATATTCTTTAATAAGAACATTTAATATTTTATGATTTAATGAGTAATCCACTAATAAATCGATAATATGTACTCCTTTTGAATTTAATGCATCTTTTAATATGTATTCAAAATCTTCAACAGAACAAGGTCTGTGCCCAATGGCTCCAAAGCTCTCTGCATACTTTACAAAATCTGGATTTTTATAATCTAATCCGTATTTTTCAAAACCTAAACCTTCTTGTTTCCATTGTATCATTCCGTAGGCACTATCGTTCAGGATAATTACTACCAAATCGAGTTCAAGCCGAACAGCTGTTTCCAATTCTTGAGAATTCATCATAAATCCACCGTCACCATTTACAGAAATTACTTTTTTGTTTGGATATAATTCTTTTGCCATTATAGCGGAAGGAAGCCCTGCTCCCATAGTGGCCAATGCATTATCAAGTAATAAACTATTTTGCGTATAAGCTGGATAGTTTCGTGCAAACCATATTTTGTAAACGCCATTATCTAATGTTACAATATCATCATTATGTAATGATTCTCTTACAACTTTTACTAGGCGTTGGGGTAAAATAGGAAAGCGTTCGTCTTGTTCATATTTTGATAAATGTTGAGATACATTTTCTTTTACATTTAAGAAAAAACGATTGTCCCACTTTTTTGCATAAGATTTTAACTTCTCTGCCAATTGGTTAACACTATTGGCTATATCTCCAATAACATTGAGCTGAGGAAAATAGACTTCATCAATTTCTGCAGGAAAAAAATTAACGTGAATCACCTTTCGTTTATTTTCTTGATGCATAAAAAAGGGCGGTTTTTCAATGGTATCATGCCCAACATTAATAATGAGGTCTGCATTATTGATAGCTTCGTGTAAGAAATCATAATCTGACAATGCAGCCGTACCTAAATATAAGGGATGATGTTCATCTATGATACCTTTACCCATTTGTGTATTGAAAAACGGAATACCAATATCATCTACAAATTTGGTCAATGCTATACTTGCTCTTTTTCTATTTGCTCCTGCACCAATTAGTAAAAGTGGTTTGGTAGCACTTTTAATCATTTCTGATGCTTCTTCAATAACAACTTCACTAGCGTGTGGAATCTTAAAATCTACTACATCAAAAATTGTTGGTTCTTTTACCTCTTCTTCTGCTATATCTTCTGGAAGTTCAATATGAACCGCTCCAGGTCTTTCTTCTTGTGAAAGTCGAAATGCTTCACGAACTATAGATGGAATGTGTGCTCCATGGGTAACCTGTTTGGTATATTTTGTAAGCGGTTGCATCATTTCAACGATATCTACAATCTGAAATTTTCCTTGTTTACTTTTCTTGATGGGCTTTTGACCAGTAATAATAACCAATGGCATGGCTCCTAACTGTGCATAAGCAGCGGGTGTTACCAAATTGGTCGCTCCGGGGCCTAAGGTTGCTAAACAAACTCCTGGTTTACCAGTAAGTCTGCCATATGTAGCTGCCATAAAACCAGCACCTTGTTCATGACGGGTAAGCACCAATTTAATCTTGTCGGATTTTCTAAGAGATTCTAAAAAATCGAGATTTTCTTCTCCTGGAAGTCCAAAAATATATTCAACGCCTTCGTTTTCCAACGCTTTTATAAATAGATCTGATGTCTTCATACTATTTTAATTTAAAAATTCTACCGTAGTGAAAATAAGCATGGTATCTCCTATATTTTCCAAATTATGGATAAAGTAGTTTTCAGCATTTAAATCATTAAAATAAGTGGTGTCGCCTATTTCATATTCTGCTTCAATAATAGAACCATCGTTATAATGAGAGCGTGATTTGCCTTCGCTCATTGCTGTCCAGAAATAACGGTTAGCGTGTTTATGAAATGGTAAACTTTGTTCTGCTGGCAAATGAATACTCCATACCCTAAATTCGTTATTCTCAAAAACCACCTTTTCTCCAACTTGGGTGTTGTTTTGTGATGCTTCTAAAGCTTCTTTTAACTCTGGAGTCCACTGGCTCCAATCTCCAGCCTTACTTATAATTTGTTTTTTCATTTTGTATTTTTTTATAGTGATTATTTATAATAATGTTCAGTGCTTTTGTTGAAACCCATATTTCTCCAAATCCTGAAAAAAGTGTTAGGAGTAAGAAAAAGACACTTAGACTAAATAATATTTGCCCAAAAACAACATTTTTTAATAGGAGTGCAAATAACGAGCAACCACAAAGTACAAAACTTATGACTCCAAATATTTGTGTTAACCTGATTAACTTTAATCTCTTCTTTAAAAAGAATAACTGTTGTTCAATAATGTTGTAATTATCATTACGTTCATCTGTCAGCAACTGTCGTATTAATTTTGCTACATCAGAGAACCTATCGGCATAGCCTAGTAATAGCAAACTGATTGCGGCAAATAGTATGCCTGGTGTACTTAATTCCATAACTATATTTTTTAAAAATTAATTAAACTATCTATCGACATATTACCAGAACCAAGCATCATTACCACTATAGCCATACCTATCATTAATAAATTAAATTGCATTCCTTCACCTTCTTTGGTGTTATGCCAGTTTAAAAAGTAACCGTAATGTCGATGTACTTGTACAATGGCTCCAATCATTAACACTAATATTCCAAACGCCATAAAGCGTGATGCAAAACCTAAAATCAATCCCACAGCACCAAAAAATTCAAAGAAAATAATGAGAAAAGCTATTATTGATGGATAGCCCATATCTTTGGTAAATCGTTTCATTGTTCCTGTAAATCCTTCGCCACCGTACAAACCGAATACTTTTTGCATTCCGTGAGGAAGCATAATAAACCCAATGGTTAATCTAGCCACCGTTGCTGCCCAACCACTTGATGTGCTGAATATTTGATTCAATATTTCCATAGCTACAGTAATTTATTTTTTAAATGTTTCTTTGCGATTTCAGCAGGTTCTAATCCTTCTACTTGATAATTGTGGTCGAATTCTGTAACCAAACTATTTCCCAACGTTATTTCTTTAATAAATTGTAAAGCTTCTATTTTTAATTTTGATACCGAATCTTTGTGCACAATTATGGTCGAATTATCAACGTTTCCTAATAATCCTTTAGGTTCTTTTAAAGCTCTTATAGAATATGTATAAAAAAGATATTGTGGCTCCCAAAGCGGAATGATAACCCATTCTTTCTTTTTGTAGGCTTCAATAAATGCGTTGGTGCAATCTGCAATGCTTCCGTTCTTAAATTCAAATCCTAAGGTATCTAAACCGTAGGTTTTAATAATATTTCTTGAAAACCTTGAAATTCCCGCACCTTCATTAATACCTTGTATGGTTTTATTAAATTTTTCTGCAATCGCCGGATTTACAATATCGCCAACAGTACTTACTTCGGATGCTGAGACATAATCTGGAACGCCCCAAATACAAAAAGGTTGGTATAATGTTGAAAACCTTACTGTTTGGGCTTCTACTTCTTCAATATATTTACCATGTGATGAAGGCAACCAAGCACCCAAAACCATGTCAAGTTTTCCGTTTCTATATTTTTTAAATAGTTTTTCGTGTGGAGCGGTATGCAATTGGTAGGCTTGACCTATTTTATCAAAATAAGCAAGTACTACCGCTGCTGCTACCTTATGAAAACTTAAATCTATTTGACCGATTTGTATGGTTTGATTTATCATTTTTGAATGTTCTTTCTTTTTATTGAATCTCTGTTAGATTATTTTGTAAACTTTTTAGTTCTATAGCTAATGCTATGCAAAGAAAAAATGCATTAATTGAATAAAAAATTTCTATTTTTTGTTACAATCAAAAAAGTTTAAACGAGTTTATTCTAAAAATGAATAATCTGTATATCCTCTGGCATCCCCGCCGCCAAATAAGGTATGGTTATCGCTAATTTCGTTTAAAGGTGCATTTTGTTTTACACGTTCGGGATAGTCGGGGTTGGTTAAGAAATTACGTCCAAACCCAATTAAATCTACCATATTTTTTTCCAATAATGTTTCTCCTTCTTCAGGGGTTTTGTTTCCTGTGGCAATAATTGTGTTACTAAACGTTTTTCTTAACATTACTCTAAAGTCATTAGGAATTTCTGGAGCATCGTCCCAATCGGCTTCACATAAATGAATGTAGGTTACTCCTATTTCTTCCAATTTTTGAGATGCCAACATTATTGTTTCTAAAATCTCTGGGTCGTTCATATCTTTAAAGCTGATAAATGGAGATAGGCGAACGCCTACATTTTCTTTTCCTATAGCATCTACTACCGATTGTGTTATCTCTAGTAAAAGTCGTATTCTATTTTCTTTACATCCTCCGTATTCATCGACACGTTTGTTGGCATTACTACGTAGAAATTGGTCTATTAAATAGCCATTTGCACCATGTATTTCTACACCGTCAAAACCTGCTTCTATGGCATTTTTTGCTCCTTGGGTAAATTCTTTGATTACTTGTTCTATATCTTCATACGTCATTTCTTTTGGTTCTTCTACGGGAACAAAGGTTGCATCGCCATTAGGTGCTCCGTCAAAAATATAGACGTTGGTTTCTTTTGCTGTGATAGCCGATGGCCCTATAGGTTGTAATCCGTTTACTTTTGATGAACTTACACGACCTACATGCCACAATTGTAAAAATATTTTGCTGCCTTTTTTATGCACTTCTTCGGTTACCAATTTCCAACCTTCAATCTGTTCTTGGGTATAAATTCCGGGAGTTTTGGCATACCCCATTCCTTGTAAAGAAACTTGTGTAGCTTCGGTAATAATAATTCCTGCCGAGGCTCTTTGCCCATAGTATTCTGCCATTAATGCGTTTGGGATATCTCCTGGTTGGGAGGCTCTTGAACGCGTCATTGGTGCCATCAGGAATCTGTTTTTTAATTCGATTCCGTTCATATTGTATGGTGTGTACAATTTTGGATATTTCATTATTTTTATTTTAGATTATTATTTTTATTTAACACTACAAAGTTAACGCAGTACTTGAAGTACGTTGTGGTATAATTACATTCTATATTGGTAAATATATGTTGTAAAAAAAGGCAACGTCAAATTGTTAATACTACCTTAATCTATTGAAATAAGATTCCTTCTATTGAATAAAAATCAAAATATAATTACAGTCTTTCCAATAGCCTTACCTGTTTCTTGAAGTGCATGTGCCTTTTTGAAATTCTCAACAGAAAAACCATTGAATGTAGTTGTTAGTGTAGATTGAATCATACCATCATCGAGTAAGTCTGCCAGTTTATTAAATATATGATGCTGCTCAATCATATCGTCGGTTTTAAACATGGAACGGGTGTACATAAATTCCCAAGAAAAGGAAACACTTTTGTTTTTGAGTTTGTTTAACTCAATTGGGTTCGATGAACCTGTTATAGAAGCAATATGCCCTTGCGGTTTAATGAGTGCTACCATCATATCCCAATAGCTGTTGGTATCTACAAAATCGACGATAAAATCTACTTCCTTAAAGCCTGCTTTGTGTACTTCGTTAATCAAATCTTTATGATTTATAATATGGTCTGCCCCCATTTTTTTACACCAATCTACAGTTTCTGGTCGTGATGCTGTAGCCAACACTGTTAATCCTGCTACTTTTTTTGCCAATTGTATAGCAATAGAACCTACACCGCCCGCACCGCCAATAATAAGGATGCTTTTTCCTTTATCTTTTTCTGTAGAAATACGGATTCTGTCAAAGAGAATTTCCCATGCGGTCAACGATGTTAACGGCATCGCAGCAGCTTCTGCCAAACTTACATTGTTTGGTCGTTTGCCTACAATACGTTCATCTACCAGTTGATATTCGGCATTGGTTCCTGGTCTTGTAATATCGCCTGCATAGAATACTTGGTCTCCTACTTTAAAGAGTTCTGTTTTTTCTCCGACTGCTTCTACGGTTCCTACTGCATCCCAACCAATTATTTTTGGTTCGTCTAAAACCGTATTCTTCGCACTGTTTTGTCTGATTTTAAAATCTACGGGGTTTACAGAAATAGCTTCTATTTTTACCAATATATCTTTACCTGTAGGTTTGGGTGTTTCGGTTTTAAATGCGATAAAACTTTCGGCTTCATTTATCGGTAATGATTTTTTAAATCCTATTGCTTTCATATTTTTTGTTTAAATAATTATCTAATTTTTCTCGACTTACTATGGTAAGATATCCTGCTGTTACACCGAGTACCAAAGGAACAATCAACTTGAACAGTATTACATCTAAAGAAGTGCCTGGTACTTTTAATCCTAAAGCGAAAAAGAGTACTGTGCCTAAAAAAGTTGCTGGCACAAATTGGCCCCAGCCTTCCATACATTCTAAAAACACTAAAAAAGTGGCCACAATAAAAATAATTACTCCGTTAATGTATAGGTTGGCATTTTCATTTTCTACCAATACAGAGTTATTTATATAATCCATTAGATGTGATGCCAAAAAGGCGATTACGATACCTATGAATAGGGCCAACATAAGTTTTAGTGATTTTTTAATATTACTCTCATGCAAAAAATAATTGGCCCACGCAAAAAATACAACCCAAGTTGCTACGGATAACCAGCCACTTATGATGAAAAACAAAGCGGCAATAAAACCGACCAGTAATGAGTGATATAATGTAGTTCTATACTTTTTCATGGTAGCTTTTTTGTAATTTACCATCAAGCGAGAATGTATTATTATCCATATTACTGATAATGAAATAAAAGAATAGGGCATATATCATTTGTATTCCTGCCCAATCCCAATTTTCAATTAATGTTGACCCAAATAACAGGATTATAATTACTATTGCACCTGCAATGCTTGCTCGATAAGTAAATAGTCCTAGAATTAACAATATACCTATACCAAATTCTAAAAAGGGTAAAATACTGCCCCAAAAGGCAACCGCAAAAGAAGGAATTAGGCTGTCTTGAAATGTTGTAACCATCCAATCTTTAAAAGCTCCTAACTTTGAGAAACGAACCAATCCGTGTCCTAGTAAATTAATGCCCATAGTAATTCGTAAGAGTGTAAATGCCGTTTGTGTATGTGTTGTTTTCATGTTTATTTGCTTAATTTATATCCTACTAATTTTCTATTTAGCATCAAGGGTATATATACGTTTCGGTATCAAAACTGATATCTGCCCTACCTATCGTATTTACTTTTAATAAACTTTCTGGTGCTCTAAAACCTTAGTTTTCAAAAGTTTTTGTGTGTTTGTATAGCAATTGTGCTTGAACTAACGAAGTAAAACTTAGTAACAGTAGTACAAGTGGTTTCATTTTTTTCTATGTATTAATGTACTGCTAAACTCCTAGCCCTGATTGCAGCGGCATCCTTTTTTTTGTTGCGTTTATGCAAAAAAAAGATATAGCGGAAAGCAGGTTCTTGGCTTCTAATTTTTTTACTTATTGTATTTTATTTCTGAATTATCAATAGGTGTATTGGGGTCGTCTTTTATCATATTGGCAATTTCATCTTTACGCATAAATACCACGCCTTTGTGTTGTTTGGCGTATTCGATAAACGCATCGACAACTTTTACTATGGATGGTGCTCCTCCAATTCTGTCGTGCAAACTAATACTCATCATTCTTCTTCTGGTAGCACCTTCTTCGTATAATTGGTCGAATTCGGCTTTTAGTTGTGCCAAAAATTGGTCTGGACTCCAGTTTTTTCCTGCAATATTTACAATGTCGTTATTGCGTAATATGTATGGCATTACGACAAATTTTTTGCCTCTTACCATAGTTATAAAGGGTTCGTCGTGGCTTAAATCGTCAATGTGATATAAAAAACCTAGTTCTTGTAATACTTTAAGGGTATTGGGGCTTCTGCGTAACCAATTGCAGTTGTATCCTATTCCTCTTTGACCTGTAATGGCTTCTACGGTATCGATTCCTTTTTTTACAAATGCCAATTCATCTTTATAGGATAAACCCCATTGGTCGTCCCAAGCAATACCATGTGCTGCTATTTCGTGACCGCCATTGGCTATGGCTTTGGCCACTTCTGGATATTTTATGGCTGCTTCGCCAACTACGTGTGAGGTTACTTTAATGTTGTGCTTTTTCCATAGATTTAGCATTCTACCTATTCCTTCTTTTGCTCCGTACCTGAACCAACTTTCGGCTGGTAAATCGGGTTGTCCTTTTGGTAATGGGTTTCCTGAAAATGGGCTTTCTGCTCCTTCGGGCTGTCCGCCAGTTTCGAATTGCATCGAAAAGGAAATGACCAATTGGGCGTCGTTGGGCCAATAGGATTTATTTGTTGTTTTGGTGGTTGATTGTGCTTTTACGGAAATGATTCCTACAAGACATAACATAATTAGAGACATTAAAACTCTTTTATTTCTATTTTTCATTTTTTTACTATTTAAATGCATCACAAAATTATACTGGAAACACACATTATCTGTTGTAAAAAAAAAGGGTATTTTTGTAAATTAATTTTGAATAAATGAAACGGATTTTTAGCCGCTATACTTTAAATGTCTTTCAGTTGAAACTGGAAGAATGGCCTTATTCTGAACATACTCATAATTTTTATGAGCTCATTTTGGTAAACGAGGGTACTGGTAAACATATATTGAACGGCGTTTCATTCTCTTATGACTCTGGTCATGTTTTTTTGTTAACGCCCGAAGACCATCATTCTTTTGAGATAGAAACTTTTACCGTATTTACTTATATCAAATTCACAGAACAATTATTTACCGAGAAACAGATAGGTGACCGCACCGCACATTGGGTCAATAAATTTGAAGATGTATTATACAACCCTAATACGGTACCAGAATGTATTATTAAGGATAAAGCCGATAAAAAAATGATTTTTCCGTTGGCTGAAATGCTGTTAAAGGAATTTAATGAACCTAAAGTACATTCAAGAATATTAATGCTAGAGCTTTTTGGTGCCATTATGGTATTGGTAGCTCGTAACCTTTCTAAAAAAAATTTGGTGCCTAGCAAAATTATTCAACAGGAAAGCGATAGAGTGCAAAAGGTATTATCACATATTCGGCAACATATGGATAAAAAGGAACTGCTTACCCAACACTATATTGCAAACGCCTTTAATCTATCTCCTAATTATATTAGTGTCTATTTAAAAAAACATACAGGTATGGGGTTACAAAAGATGATTACCGAATCACGCATAAAAACCGCTGAACGCTTATTAAAACAAAGTACCTATACTGCTTCTCAAATAGCGAATCAAGTAGGGTTTAATGATGCCAGCCATATGAATAAAACATTTCAAAAATATCGTGGTAAAAACCCGACCGATTATCGTAAGGGGTAATGACAGTTAATTTTCAAGTTTTTTTGAGTCTGTAAATTAAACCCTGCCCTATTTTATTCGTTTTGTTGTTTTAAGAGTTCAGGAAAATTTTTAATTGCTTTTTTATATCTCGGAATTGAAACACCTCTAACATATCCTTGATTTGGATGCATTTTTACGTAATCTTGATGATATTGTTCCGCTTTATAAAATTTCTTAAAGGGCTCAATATCTACTGCTATTTTTTTAGAATACTTTTTTGATTTTTCTAATTCTTTAATATACTTTTCAATTTGCTCTTTTTGACCCTTAGAATTATAAAAAATAATTGATCGATACTGCGTACCTATATCTGGGCCTTGACCATTAACTTGAGTAATATCTCCCGAATTAAAATAGACCTTTAAAAGTTCTTTATACGAAATTTCATTGGCATTATAAGTCACTTCAATAGATTCGGCATAATCTGTACTACCACTGCCCACTTGTTTATAGGTTGGATTATTTTTAGTACCTCCAGCATAACCAGAAACTACATCTGTAACTCCTTTAATAGATTCAAATATTTCTTCCATACACCAAAAGCAACCTTGTGCAAATACCGCTTTTTCTATTTTAGGTTTTTCAATAAATTTTAACGATACACCATCAATACAATATCGTAAACCCGTTGGTTTTGGGCCATCATTAAAAACATGGCCAATATGGGCTCCACATCGTCCGCAAGTTAATTCATCTCTTATCATTCCTAAAGAATTATCAAGACCTACTGCCACACTTTTGCTAAAATAAGGTTTCCAAAAACTTGGCCAACCAGTACCTGACTTAAACTTTGTTGCTGAAGAAAAGAGTGGATTATTACAGGCAACACATAAATAAACCCCTTCTTTTTTATAATTATTATATGGGCTTGTAAAAGGACGTTCTGTTCCTTTTTCCCTAGCGATATGATATTGCTCTGGTGTTAGCTTATTTTTCCAATAAGAATCAGGCTTATCTATCTTTTTTGTCCAAAGTGTATCTATAATTGTAGCTGAAAGGTTTGATGCTTTATTATTTTGAGCATAATTGGTACAGCTGGAAAAAACACTAATCAGTGTATATACTATTATTAAGTTTTTTACTTTCATTACTTTATTCTTTTTATTCATTTGTAGTATTATTTGTTTATTCCTTACTACTATATGACTTAAAATTATTAACTTTTTGGCTTACATTGTCATGATACTTTATGTAAGTTTTTATCATGACCATAAAACCTATAAGAAGCAACAGCAAAAATACCATCCTGAAGGATTGCCCTTTCGAGCAAAACTATTTTTATTTTTTTGCGGTCTAAAGAAAAAGAATAGGATTAAAATGGAAGGTCTGTGTCTGGTAAATCTGGTGACTTATTTTCTGGTCTGTTGTAAAGGTATAAGTGATAACCAGTACAAAGATCATGATATTCTTTTAACAGCATTTGGTTATCAAGTATTTCGCTAAAAAATTCTCCTGCCGCTTTTATATCGTGTGCTATAATTTAGAGTGACTTCTTCTAATTGTATTATAAACTATTGATTTTAATTAGATAAAAGAGTTCATCCTTATTTAGAAGATATTACTGTAAAGTCTATTTTGTTGTAGTAATAGTTGTGATAAAAATGGTGTATATTGAACATACTTTAAAACGAATCGTTATAGATTTAATGCAATGGCAAGAACTATCTCCATCTCAGACTCTAATGCAGAAGAAATTATACAAAATCTTGCAGAAGCATTTAATACCACGATAGTTTCTAATCAAAATGAATGTAAAGTAGATATTCCTGAACAGTATGGTAGTGGTTATGTGGTATTATATACGTTTTTGTTCGGTGTCTCGGTTTTAGAATTGAATTTCACACTTAAAAGCACAATTCATTTAAATTACATCGAGGGGAAAACTCATCCTTTAAAATTGATTGTTGTTAAAGATGGGAAATTGAAGCATACTTTTGATAACTCAGAAAAACAACATCAAATACGCGCTTTCGAAAGTGCCATCTTATCGAGTACATTTACTAACAATCATAAATTTACATTTTTGGCCAATACGGCAATATACTTTATAAGTATACAGATAAATAGAAAAGCTTTCGAACCGAAGATTGAAGGATTTGTTAGGGATATGCATCCAGATATTTCGCAAGTAATGCGAGATTTAAATGGTGTTAAAACTTTTTACTACAAAAATTTTGTGAGCCCCAGAACAATGGATGTTTTTGATGAATTTAACAAGCATAGCTATGATAGTTTTATAAAATCTGTCTATT